>JBBDNI010000075.1:5290-8976 GCA_040877645.1 Chloroflexota bacterium | reverse complement strand
CGCTCCCCGCCTCCTCGACGATGGCGACCACCTCGTGCCCCAGGATCGCCGGGAACGAGCTGAACGGGGTGAGCGCGGCGCTCGCCTTCCCGGTGAGCATCGTGATGTCCGAGCCGCAGATCCCGGCCAGCAGCGGTCGCAGCCGGACCCAATCGGCGCCCGGCAGCGGCGGCAGGGTGTAGGTCGAGAGTCCGAGCCAGGGCATCCAGCCGCCCGTCCAGCGCGGTACGCGGCTGCCGAGGGCGCGGAGCGCCTGGTAGTTGAGCGCCGACGAGCCGACCCGCACGCCGAGGCCGCGCATCGGGGCGGCGGTCAGCTCATCGGAACGGTACGGACGATATGCGGGCCGACGCGCTCGAGGATCTCGTCCAGGTTCGGCCCGGTGATGGTCACCCCGTGATTTTTCATGCCGATCACCGCGCGCCCCGGATCCGGCGCGTCGCGCACCCGGCCCGCCACCTCAATCGCCAGCTCCTCGGTCCCGCACGGATAGACCGCCTCAGTGGAGTCGGCGCCCGGTACCCAGCCGTGCACGTGCATGATGGCTCCCACCTCGGGGTGCTCGCGATAGATGGTGAGGTGCTCGATGGCATCGACCGACACGCGTCGCGGCTTCACCCCCGCCGGCACGCTGAGGCGGATCACGCCGCGCCGCTGGTCGTAGCCGGTCACCAGCAGGACCTCGCGTCCCACCTCGCGCAGGTGGCTCTTGTCGACTCCGCTGGCGCTCATCCAGAAGCTGTCCCCCTCGTGCCGCGCGCTGGCGTTGCCGTAGCTCAGGCCGCCGATCCCGAAGAGCCGATGCACGTGCCGCATGTCGGCGGCCGACAGCAGCTCGTCGATCGGCCACGGGGTTGGCAGCAGGTCGAGTTCGGCCAGGCGCGCGCCAGCTCGGAAGAGCGCCTCGGTGTGCTCGTCGCCCTTCCACAGGCGGCGCGGCAGGTCGGGGACGAACTCGTTGTCGATGACGAGGCGTGACTCGGCCAGCGGCAGGATGCGGTCGACCACCTGGTCGAAGAAGGCGGCGTCGTTGCCGTCGTGTTCGATCCGGTGGAACCCCTGCTCCATGGTGATGAAGTACGCCTCCGGGCCGCGGCCGTCGCGGGCGATCGGCATGAAGACGTTCGAGAGCGAGCGGACCAGCAGCGTGTAGCCGGCCGCCAGCATGTCGTCCGGGCGATCGGGCAGCTCGGCCACCCCGACCACGAAGATCTCCTTCGATCGGCGCCGAAAGCCGACCGGTTTGTCGGCGTCGATGGCGTGGATCACGACCCGCACGTCGGGGTCGAGGGTCGCATCCCGGCCGCGATCGCGCTGGACCGGATTCCCGCGCGAGGTGAGCGCGTCCGACAGGCCGTCGAGGAACCACCGTGTCAGGAGCCCGTTCGACCCATCGACGATGGCGATCCCGTGTCCGACCTGCTGTCGCAGCTCCACGCTACGCATCGTCGTGCTCAGTCTCCTTGTCCGGCGTCGCCGTCGGTTCAACGATCAGCTCAAGTCCTTCGACGGCGACCACGCGGATCGGGGTGCCGGGGCTGATCTCCCCTCCGCGGCTGCGCGCCGACCACGCCTCGCCGCCAGCATAGGCGATCCCCGTCGGCGCGAGGAGTGTCTGGGCAGTCCCGCCGGCCCCGACCAGGGCCCGGATCGGCAGCGTCGAGCTGGTCTGGCGGCGCATCTGGAGGATGCCGCGCACCAGGATGAAGAAGTAGACGAGGGTGACCGCCACCGCGCCCAGGATCAGCAGGGGGCTGACGCCGACCTGCACGGCATCGGTTCCGTCCACCCTGGTGTACAGCGCGAAGGCGCCCAGCAGGAAGCAGACGATGCCGGCGGCCGTCAGGAAGCCGTAGCTGGTGAAGTGCAGCTCGAGCACGAACAGCCCGATTCCGATCAGGATCAGGAGCAGCCCTCCCACGTTCAGCGGCAGGCTGTTGGAGCCGATGAAGGCCAGCACGATGGCGATCGCCCCCAGCGAGCCGCTGATCAGATTCGGGTGGAAGAGCTCCGACAGGATCCCGTAGAAGCCGATCGTGAACAGGATGAAGGCGATGTTCGGGTCGGAGAGCAGGTGCAGGAACTGCTGGCCGAGGTTCATGTTCGCGTCGCGAATGGGCAGGCCGGAGAGCTTCGGCAGCGGGTCACCATTGAATCGATAGGCATACCCGTCAGCGCGGGCACCGGTGTCGATGGCGGCGAAGAGCTCGGCCGTGTCGGCCGCGACCAGGTCCACGATCGGCGGCTGCATCGCGATCGCCTCGCTCGCCGATGCGCTGGCGGCGTCGCGAACGGCGTCCTCGGCCCATTCCTCGTTCCGCTCGTGCGCCTTGGCCAGGCCGGTGATGCGCGCCACCGCGTCGTTCGTGATCTTGCGGCCGAGCGTCTCCGGCAGGTCCGCACCCGAGCCGCTGATCACCGACGCGGCGCCGATGTTGGTCAGCGGCGCCATGGCGGCCACGTGCCCGGCCAGCGTCACGAAGGTGGCGGCACTGCCGGCACGTGCCCCCTCCGGCGCGACGTAGGTGATCACCGGGACCTCACTGGCCAGGATTGCCAGCAGCATGTCGTCCATGGCGGTCAGCTCGCCGCCCGGTGAGTTGATCTCGATCAGCACCGCCGCGGCGCCTCCGGCGGCGGCTGCGCGCAGCCCCTCCTCGATATAGGAGGCATTGACCTGGTCGATGACCCCGGTCAGCGTGAGGCGCGTGACATGATCGCCCGCTCCGGCAACGGGAGCCGCCAGCGAGACGGTGCCGAGGAGCAGGGCGGCGAAGGCCAGCGCGCGCCGCAGCGGCCGCATGATGTCGCGAGTATAGGTCAGCCCCGGTGATCCACCACCAGGCGCGACCAGGTCTCCATCCTGTCGGTCGCTGCACGCAGGTCGTCGTCCGTCACCAGGCGTGCGGTGAGCTTGTCGCGCTCACGAACCCCGACCGGGCGCCCATCGGCCTCCACGACAAACACGACGCCCAGGTGGACCGATCCGACCGGGTTGGAATCGTCGTTCAGCAGGCCGACCAGCCGGAAGTCGGGCACCCAGTCGGCGACCAGCTCCTCCGCCCACTCCCGGTGCAGTCCAGCACTGAGCGGATCGGGGCCATCATCGACCGGGTTGATGTGCCCGCCCACCCCGACACTGGCCTTGCCATGCAGGCGCGGGTCGCCTCCGGCATCGGTCCGCTCCATCAGGAGGGTGAACGGTCCGTCGCGCACCACGACGTAGGGGATCAGCTGCTTAAAGGCTGGGCTCTCCTCGGCCGTCGGCCGATCCATGAAGCTGCCGTGCGCAGCAATTGCTGTCCGCAGATCGGACAGCGTGGTGCCCTCGGCGGTACGGATCCCCGTGAAATCGCAGCCGCCGGGGACCCGATCACGGGGCAGCACCAGGACGCGCTCGACCATGCGAGCAGGCTACCCGCTGGACCATCCAGACGTCCGGGGCGGCACGCGCGGTGCGGCCCGGCACCACCTTCCGCGGCAGAGTATGCGTTTCACCGACCACCGCAAGGTCCGCTGCAAGGTCGAGAGCGTATCGTCCATCTCCTCTCAACCTCACCAAAGTCCTCAATCTGCCTACGTTCGGTGCACCAGCGCACCGATACCAGCGTGAACCGATGGTCATGGTGAGCCATTGGTACTACGGTACCGGTCCGGAATCCCATCTCGAGGCAGCCCGGGGGGCT
>JBBDNI010000075.1:0-5280 GCA_040877645.1 Chloroflexota bacterium | reverse complement strand
AGCCGACGATCGACCATGAGCGCTTCTTACCACCCGCGCGGCCAGTCCATGGTCGAGTTCATGCTCGTCCTCCCCTTGCTCCTCGTTCTGTTCCTGGGGATCGCTGACTTCGGCCGAGTATTCGCGACGGGCATCACCCTCGAGGCCGCGGCTCGGAATGCGGCCGAGGTCGTCGCGGAGGAGTATCGCCGCAACCCACCGGACGGGGTGTACGCGGACCAGACCCTACCGGCCCCCTCTCCCGGGAACGCTGCCTACTACCAGCCCCTCCACGAGCTTGCCGCTCGGACGGCCTGCCGGGAGGCGGCTGGTCTCGACGATTCGACCTTCGATCCAGACACGGACCAATGCCCGTTCGATTCGGGCAGTGGCGAATGGATGCCGGTGTTCCTCGTCTGCATCCACGACAACGCCGATCCACTGTGCGATCAGCCAGCCTTCGGTGCGACCATCCCCTCGCAGTGCTCAGCGCTGCTCAACCCGCCCGACAACACGATGGAGGGCGGGGACGAACACAGTCGATACGTCGAGGTCCGAATCTGCTACCGGTTCTCGATGCTGATTCAGCTTCCGGTTCTCCCGCTTGACGACGTCTGGCTCCAGAAAACGCGCGTCTTCACCGTCGCCTACTATCCACCGCCGCCGACTCCGGAGCCGCCATCGGAGCCGCCATCGCCGTCGCCTGGTGAGATTCCGAGTGAGGAGGAGTCGGCCTCCGCATCTCCGGAAGAGTCAGCTTCCGCCACTCCGGAGGAGACACCCACGCCCACTCCCGAGGAGACACCCACGCCCATTCCGGAGGAGACACCCACGCCCACTCCGGAGGAGACGCCGACGCCATGAAGAGGAGCAAGGCGCGTGGTCAGACCCTGGTCGAGTTCGCCCTCGTCGCTCCGCTGTTCATCCTCACGCTGGCCGGTATCATCATTTTTGGCGTCGGCGTGTTCTACCAGCAGCAGCTCACCAACGCCGCGCGCGAGGCCGCACGATACGCAGCCATCCACAGCGCCACCTCGCAGTGTCCAACCACGTCTCGGCTGGACCCCGCTTGGAACCGGATCAACGACGTCAACTTCGATAAGAACAACTACTACAGCTGCGACCCGCCGGACCTGGGCTGGCCGATCATGACTGCACACGCCCGGTCAAAGGTGTTCGGAATCAGCGCGTCGGAGGTACAGTTCGCGGCCTGCTGGTCCGGCTACTGGGACGAGGATCCCGTCGTGAGGTACGACGCTCCCGCAATCAATCCAGACGACGGCCAGCCGAACGACTTCCACGAGTGCACGATCGGCGGGATCGATCCTCGCGAGGACACTGGATCCCTTCCCTGTCCTCCGCCCCCTACGGTCCTGGCACCTGCCGATCCGGACGCCACGGACGACAAGGCGAGCAACCTCGCGGCCACGGCCGCGCACACGGCGAACCAGGTGACCGTGTACGCCTGCTACCGATGGTCACCGCCATTCATCGGCAGCCTGGTCGGGGGTACAGTCACGATGCAGGCCGTGATCACCGAAGCCATGCAGCATCAGAAGTGAGGCCTGATCGATGATCTCGTCCGATCGCCCACGTTCGTCACGGGGCCAGCTCCTTCTTATCGTGGCGTTCGCCATGGTGACGCTCCTCGCCATCGGGGCGATTGTGGTGGATCTCGGCCTGTCCTGGATGCTGCATCGTCAGGAACAGAACGCGGCCGATCCGGCCTCGATTGCAGCTGCAAGATACATCGAGGAAGGTGACAGTCTCGCGACGCGGACCAAGATGCACACCGCCGCCTGCTTCTACGCAAAGGAGAACGGGTTCTTCCGCGCCGACAATGACACGTGCGACAGCGCGAGACTCGAGGGGCGGCTCCAGGTCCACTGGCCACCAATCTCGGGACCATTCGCCGCGCGGCCGGAGATGGTCCAGGTCGTCATCAGCGCCGATCACACATCCTTCTTCGGGCAGTTCCTCGGCCGGCCGACCATGACCGTCAAGACGGCGGCCGTCGCCGCGCGCGAGTCCACCAGCGCAAACTCAAACTCTCTCGTCGCGCTGGACCCCTTCAGCTGTGCCGCCGGCAAGATTCACGGCGGAGGAACCGTGACGATCGAGGCTGTGGTCAATCCCGAAACCGGAGATCCGTTCAACGGCGGATACGTCCACGTCAACTCCGAGTGCACTCCCGACGGGGCATACAACGACGACTGCGGCAACGGCAACGGCGCCTTCAAGCAAGGGGGCAACGGTGGCAGCACCATAACCGCCCCGCACATCTACATCCACGGTACCTGCCAGGAAGCCGGCGGGGAGGTCGCAAGCCCCGTGTCTGAAGGCGCGGACCCCGCCCCCGATCCGATGTCCACGCTGTATGGGCCGGCTCAACAGGGGTATCCCGCCGGGTGGTGTCCCACGAAGCAGGGTCCACTGATCGTGTACGTTCAGTCGGTCCCGACCCAAGACGGCTGCCAGTGGTCCCAGAAGGACACGACGATCACGCTGACCCCGGGCGTGTACTACGGCGGCTGGAAATTCTCCGGGCAGAATGTGACCGTGAAGCTGCAACCGGGGATCTACATCATCGCCGGGGGCGGCGTCTCCATCACCGGCCCTACCCTCGACAGCACCCCGGCCTCAGTCGGGGGCGACCCCGACCCGGCTGTCGATCCTGCACGGATCCTCATCTTCAGCACTGACAACACGACTGACCCGGGATGCGATGCCACGATCGGCCGCTGCCTGCAGGGTGGCATCAAGATCAGCGGCCAGTCGAGCCTGCGCCTGTGGGGACTTGATTCTGGTCCGTGGCGCGGCTTGCTCATGTGGCAGGACGGCCGCGGCGATAACCCGACGGCACCAATCGAGCTGGTCGGTCAGGGCACGCTTGATATCGCCGGGACGATCTATGCGCCGTTCGCTCACGTAAAGATCGAGGGCAACGGAGACTCGACGGCCATTCTCGCCGTGCAGATCATCTCCTGGACGTGGGACATCGGCGGCAACGGCAACCTGTACATGCCGTACGACCCGAGCCAGCTATACCAGATCACGCAGCAGGGACTCGTCGACTGACTGATGTCGGCGCGCTAGCCCCCGGTCGGCGAATCGGGACCGGCAGCGGCCAGGCGCAGCGCGAGCGCCGCCGCTTCGCGCGGGTCGCGGACGCGGTGCACGCGCGGTCCACCGAGCCGATGCTCCGACTCCACCCGCCATGAGCTGAGCGCCACCACGTGGCGGCCCATGCGCAGCGCGAGCCCGATCTCGGACAGGGTTCCGTGCCGGCCGCCCACGGCCACGACCGCGTCCGCGGCGGTCACCACCACGAGGTTGCGCACCACGCCAAGCCCGGTGGCGATGGGGATGCTTACGTACTCGTTCGCCTCCGCCGGATCGGAGCCGGGCAGGATCCCGATGGTGGCCCCACCGGCGCCGTGGGCCCCGCGCGATGCCGCGCGCATGACGCCGCCCAGGCCGCCGCTGATGACCACCGCCCCGCCGCGCGCCAGCAGCTGGCCGACCTCCTCGGCCCACTCCAGGATGCGGTGCGCCTCGGGGCCGCGCGGGTCGCCGTCGCCGATCACGGCGATGTGGGGCGGACGTACGCGCTGCGCCGGCTGGCTCATGACGCCGCTCGAGTTCCGGCCAGGGTGAGCCCGAGCGGGGCTGCATGCAGGACTTCGTAGCGCGCGGCTCCGCGGCCGAGATGGCTGCGATACAGGACCAGCTGCTCGACCGCCACCAGGCCAGCCGGCATGACCGCGCGCCAGGTGCTGGCGGGTACCGCGACGCCACGATCGCCCCGTGCCCGCGCCAGGGTGAGGTGCGCCCGGAACGGCGACGAAGTCTCGGTGCCGACGGCAACGCGCACGGCGACCGCGAGCTCAGCCAGCCGGCGGGAGCGATCGGCCAGCCCGTACCACAGGATCCGCACATCCCGCCGTGACGGGAAGGCGCCAAGGCCGCCGGTGGCGACCGTGAACGGGGCGTGATCGCCGGCCACCTGGCTGATCGCCTCGGCCAGCCGCGGGACGTCGGAGGCGGCGGTCGGGCCGAGGAATGCCAGGGTCAGGTGCCAGGCCTTTGCATCGGCCCAGCGCAGGTCGTCTGATTCGCCCGACGTCCCCGCCCGCAGCTCGGCCACGGCCGTGCCCAGCTCCGCCCGGAGCTCATCGCCGATCGGCACGCCGACGAAGCAGCGCCAGGTCTCTTCGTTCACCGGCCCGCCCTCGCGGGGATGCGCGCATCCACGATCGGGATCAGCTCAGCCAGGGTCCGGATCAGCGGCGTGGCCGGCGGCAGCTGGTCCGGGGTGAACCGATCACGCCGATCGATCAGGACGGGCTGGATCCCGGCGCCGCGCGCGCCCTCGACATCGGCGTCCAGGTGGTCGCCGACGTGTATCGCCTGCGATGGCGCGGCCTTGGCCTGGGCAAGGGCCCAGTTGAAGATCTCGGGGTGCGGCTTTTCGAAGCCGATCCGTGAGCTGGCGGCGATGAAGTCGAAATGGCTCACCAGGTCGAGCGCGTGGAGCAGCTCCGGCAGCTGCCAGACCCAGTTGCTGACCGCGCCCACCACCAGCCCACGCTCGCGCAGGGCTCGCAGGGCGGGGGCTACATCGGGGAAGACGTGCCAGTTGGAGGTGAGCATGAACAGCTCGGAGAGGCGTCGGAAGAATGGCTCGGGCATCGGTCCAACCCCCAGCTCGTCCAGCGCCGAGCGGTCGATCTCCATGGTCCGCGCGAAGGACGACTCCTCGCTCGCTTCGAAGCGGTCGTCGTAACCGAAGCCGCCGTGGTGATAGGCGCGAACCAGGGCGGCGCGCAGCGCCTCGACCTCGACCTCGACGCCGTACTCGCGGAAGGCAATGGCATACACGTGCTCCCAGGATGGGTTGGGCCGCATCACCGTGTCGCCGATGTCCAGGAAGACGGCGCGCAAGGGTGCGCCGTCAGGCACGTCGATCATCGGGCCAAAGCCTAACAAGTCGGCCCACGCCGCGCCGTTGCGCGCAGCCGGCCGGCTCAGGCGGCCGACGAGGCCATGCGGCCCAGGATCTGGTAGATCTCGGTCCGGTAGCGAAGCCCCGATGCGTGCCGCGACAACCAGCGCAGGTAGTCGGGATCGTGGCGTGCCAGGTCGCGCAGGGTCCAGCCGGTGTAGCGGCCGGACGGGAGCTGCGTCCCGGCGCTCGGCGCCCGGGGCGGCGGCGGCGGCACGGCTCTGCGGTCCACGCTCGCTGGTTGCGCTTCGAAGCCGTAGATGGCGCGTCGCTGCCGGCGGTCGAATGCCTCGCGC
>JBBDNI010000074.1:0-9333 GCA_040877645.1 Chloroflexota bacterium | reverse complement strand
GGCATCGGCAAGAGCCGGCTCGCGAACGAGTTCATCGCCTCCGCCCGAGAGTCGTCTGCGGAGACCCGCGTGCTGCGCGGCCGATGCCTCGCCGCCGGGCATGGCATCACCTACTGGGCGCTGGGCGAGATCCTGCGCGGAGCATGCGGCATCGGCCTTGACGAGCCCGGCGATGTGGTCCGGGATCGGCTCAGGAGCGGCGTCGCCGAGATCCTGAAACCGCTTGGCCTCCCGGCCGAGGATGCGCAGATGACCACCGCGGCGCTGGCCACGACGGTGGGGATCCGCCTCGACGACACGCCCGAAGAGGCCGCCGGGCCGGGCAGCGTCGAGGAGCTGGCCCGCGCCTGGCCGCGCTTCGCGACCGCCTACGCCTCCGCCGGCCCGGCGATCTGGGTGTTCGAGGACATGCACTGGGCCGGCGCGCCGGCGGTCGAGATGCTGACCCAGCTCGCCACGCGGACGGAGGGACCGCTGCTGATCGTGGCGACCGCGCGCCCCGAGTTTGCGGAGGAGCATCCGGGGTTCGGCCCCGGCGGACACGACGCCGTCGCCATCTCGCTGCGCCCGCTCACCGAGACGCAGAGCAACGACCTGGTGGATCGTCTTCTGGACGTGGCCGAGCTGCCGGAGGCCCTGCGCGCTGAGATCATCGCCAAGGCCGATGGCAACCCGTTCTTCGTCGAGGAGATCCTGCAGCGGCTGATCGACGAAGGAGCCCTGGAGCGGGAAGGCGAGCGATGGCGCGCGACCGAGAGCATCGGCGCAGTCAAGATCCCGGACAGCGTGCAGGCGCTGCTGGCCGCCAGGATCGATGCGCTTCAGCCGGAGGAGCGGCGGGTCCTGCAGGAGGCCGCCGTGGTGGGTCGCATCTTCTGGTCAGCCGCGGTGGAAGGCGCGGTCGGACCCGCCGCCCTGGAGTCCTCGCTGGCAGGGCTCGAACGCAAGGGGCTGATCCTGGTTCGCCCCACCACCACCCTGGCCGGGCAGACCGAGTACCTGATCAAGCACGCGCTCACGCGGGACGTCGCATACGCCAGCCTGCCCAAGGCCAGGCGCGCCCGAGCCCACGCGGCTGCTGCCGAGTGGGTTGCCCAGCTGGCTAGCGACCGCACTGACGAGTTCGCCGAGCTGATCGCCTCTCACTATTGGGCGGCGACTCGAGGAGATGGGGCCGATCTGGCCTGGATGGACGATGTGGATGGGCGCGAGACTGTGCGCCGGCACGCTCTCACGTCGCTCCTGGCGGCCGGCCGCGCGGCCCGCCATCGGTTCGCCCTCGACCGCGCCGTGGAGCTGCACGAGCAGGCGCTGGAGCTGGCCACCAGCGACGCCGAGCGTCTCGATGCCTTCGAGCAGATCGCGCGGGATCACGAGACGGCCTTCCACGGGGACGCGATGTTTGTCGCATCCATGTCCGCCCTCGAGATCGCGCGAAAGGATCCGGCGGCTCGCAATCGTGTCGCCGTGCTCGCTCGCCATGCGGCGGGCATGGCCGCACACCGCGGCGGCGCCTTCGTCAAGGAGCCGGAATTCGACATCGTTCAGGAACTCATCCGCGAGGGCCTGGAGGCGGCGACCGATGACCGGGAGCGTGCCTGGCTGCTGGCTGCCGACGCAGCCATGATCAGGAACCGGCGTTGGGTGGTGGGCGAGATCTCCGATCCGATGCAGCCGCGGCTGGACGCTGCGCACGAGGCGGAGGGCATCGCCGAGCGCCTGGGCGATCCCAACCTGATGACGGTAGTTGCCGACGCCCTCAGCGAGCTGTACCTGATTGACGGTGATACGGAACGGGCGCTCGCCGCCCTGGAACCGGCGCTGCCGATGCTGGAGAGGATCGAGCGGCCGGCCGCCCGGGCGCAGTGGTACCACAGCCTGTCGATGAAGCTGCTCTGGCTCACCGCGGATCCCGCGCGCGCCGAGAAGCTGTCCGCGCAGGCCTATGAGCTGGGCCGGCGTCTCTCTGCGCACGACCAGGGCCACGGCACCTACAGCCTGATGCTGACTTCCTATTGGCTGGGCGACTGGGACCGGGTAGAGGCGCTGCTGGCTGAGCACCTGACCAACCCGGAACTTGGCCATGGCGTTCGCTGCGTTGCCGTGCAGTCCGGCCCCAGCCTCGGAGCCATGGTCCTTGCGCATCGGGGCGACCTCGAGCGGGCAGTGGCTGCTGCGCGCCACTCGCAGGCGTTCGAGGACCGCCCGGGTCCGGTGGAAGGCCAGCTCGCCGAGGCGCTCGTCACGGCCGGCGCGCTGGACGAGGGCCAGGCGCTGGCAGCCGATGTGCTGAATCGGGCGTTGAGCTGGCGCTGGCACGACGCGGCGCGGGCGTTGATCGCCGCCCTCACCGAGCGAGCGGCGTGGGATGAGCTGCCAGCCCTCGTGGACAGGATCGCGCCAATCCGCCACGCGGACCCGCTGCTGAACGCACTTGCCGAACGGGCGACGGGCCAGGCGCTTGCCGCTGGCGGCGACATTCCTGGCGCCCGTGAGTCGCTCTCGCGGGCGCTCGCCGCCTTCCAAGGCTTCCCGCATGTCTTCGAAGCGGCCCGCACGCAGGAGGCGCTTGCGCTGGTGAGCGACGGGCCCGACAGAAAGCGGCTCCTGCAAGAGGCCATCGCCACGTATCGGTCGCTGGGGGCGGCGCCCCATCTCGCCCGGTCCGAGGGGTTGCTGGGCGCCAGCTGAGGCCCGTCCGGCAAGGTTGACGCCCAACCCGTAGGCTGTCCACATGGCATGGTTGTCAGAACCGGTGGAGCGGCTGCTCGACGAGGCCCTCGTCGGTGAGCTGACCGTCATCGGCCCGGGGGGCCAACCGATCACCCACCCGCTGATCCCGCTCTACGACGGCGAACGGATCCTCATGCACTCGAGCACGCTCTTCAGCCGCAAGCTGGAGCACATCAAGCGGAACCCGCACGTCTCGGTCTCGCTGTCCGATCCGATCGCCCTGCGGGGCCTCACCGACCGCGCCACCATCCAGGGCACCGCGCGGATCATCGAGGACGATCCCCACAGCCAGTGGGAGCGCCTGATCCTCGACCTGTGGCGGAAGAAGGAACCGGTCATCGACGCGTTCCTGAAGATGCGGGTTGCCCTCCCGCTCTTCTTCGAGCGCGCCGTGATCGAGATCACGCCGGAACGGTGCCTGTACTGGGTCGACGGCGATACGAGCCGCACGCCGGTGGTGACGAGCGCGCCACGAGCGGAGGCAGCCTGATGCCTCGGATCGAGGCACGCGACCTCGAGAAGCTGGCCGGCTACCCGTTCGTGGTCGTCTCGTGGGTGGACGACGCAGGCTATCCGATGAGCGTCGCCACCGACTTCACGGTCGACCCCGAGCGCGGCGCGGTGACGCTGCGCGCCACCGCTGGCGGCGACGCCGCGATCCCGGCTGATCGCCAGGTCAACGTCCTCGGCAGCCACATCCGCCCGACGCCGGGCCAGGGCTATGACGAGCGCCGGTACCTGCAGCTGTGGGGTGCGGCCAACCGCGATCAGGACGGATCGCTCACGTTCATGCCGACGCGCGCCTGGGGCTGGGACGAGAGCGAGATCCCCTTCTTCGAGTACTCCGAGCGGTCCGTGCCTCAGTCCCGCCGCTACCTGGCCCAACTCTCCGAGGAGAAGGGCCGCACCATTCGGCCGCGGCTCTCGCTGGGCTGGCTCTTCCTGCGCACCACGCGGCTTCCCTTCCTCTCGGCCACGGCGGTGCCGGTCCTGCTGGGGATTGCGGTGGCCGCCCGCGGCGGAGCGTTCAACGCGGGGCTTGCCCTGCTGACGGTCGTCGGGGCGGCGCTGGCGCACCTGGCCATCAACGTCAGTAACGACATCTTCGACACGCTCTCGGGGGCCGATGAGGCGAACATCAACCCGACCCAATTCAGTGGTGGGTCACGCGTGCTGATCTACGACCTCGTGACGCTGCGACAGCTGATCGCCCTGGACGTGGTCCTGCTGGGCGGCGCCGTCGCGATTGGCCTGGTGCTGGTGTGGGCGACCGCTTCGGCGACGCTGCTGTGGATCGGGGTTGCCGGCATCGCATTGGGGATTGGCTACACCGCCCCGCCGGTCAAGCTCGTCTATCGGGGACTGGGTGAGATCGCCGTGGCGATCGGATTCGGGCCGATCATGCTGCTGGGCGCGTACGTGGTGCAGACCGGCTCGCTGAGCTGGGAGGCAGCCGTGGCGTCCATCCCGGTGGCCATCCTGGTGGCGCTGATCCTGTACGTGAACGAGATCCCGGATCGCGTCGGGGACGCAGCCGCCGGCAAGGGGACGTTGCCGGTTCGCCTGCCGCAGGGCGTGGTGACCGGGATCTACCTGGCGGCCGCCGTGCTGGCATTCGCGACGGTGGTCGGCGGCGTCATCGGCGGGCTCCTGCCGCTGGCGACCCTGCTCGCCCTGCTTGCGGCGCCGCTGGTGTGGCGGGTCTACGGCGGGATCCGACAGTTCTACGCGCAGCCGTACGCTCTGATGCCGGTCATGGGCGTCAACATCAAGGTGCACCTGTACGTCGGCCTGCTCCTGTTGGCCGGCTACGGGGTGGCCATCATCGCTCGGCTGCTCTCGTAAGACGCCCCGGTCGCAGGATCCCCTCGCCCTGCGAGGCCCGCCCGGGCGGAGCGAGCGGGCGTGCGGCGCATCGGTGATATCCTTGGTGCCTCACGTCCCGAACCTCACGAGGCTTGTATTCATGTTCAGCCGCGTTCGCATCGCGATCCGCTTCTTCTTCATGGGGCTGGCGGTCGGGGTGCTGCTCGCGCCTCGCTCCGGTCGAGAGACGCGACGCCTGGTGCGCGAGCGGGCCGATCGGCTCCTCAACGACCTTCTTGACGCCGCCACCCTGGGCGCCTTCGACGCGGGATCCGCGACGGAGGATGAGTCCGATGCTCCGGCTGCCAAGGCCGGCAACGGGCGGACCCGCAACAAGGCCGCGGCTCCCGCCCAGGCCTAGACCGCCCAGACGCTTCGCCCGGGCGGATGGACTGGCTCCGCCTCCGCCGTGGTCCGCGCGATGAGCCGATGGACCTCGCGCGCGAGCGCATGGTCCGCGAGCAGATTGCCTCCCGCGGACTGACCGATCCGGAGCTGCTGCGCGCTTTCAGCGCGGTCCCGCGACACCTGTTCGTCGAGTCCGAGGGCGCCTACGCCGATGAGGCCCTGCCACTCCCCGCCGGACAGACGATCTCCCAGCCGTACATCGTCGCCCTGATGACCGATGCCGCCCGCCCCGAGGTTGGCTGGCGCGGGGCGCAGGTGCTGGAGGTGGGAACCGGGAGCGGCTACCAGGCCGCGATCCTGGCCGAGCTGGGAGCTTCGGTGGTCAGTGTCGAGCGCCACGCCGAGCTGTCCTCGCGCGCGGCGCAGCGACTCGCTGACGCGGGCTACGACGGCGTGCGACTGGTGGTCGGCGACGGGACGCGTGGCTGGCCTGCGGGCGCCCCGTACGACGCGGTGGTGGTGACCGCGGCCGGTCCATCGGTCCCGCAGCCGCTGCTCGAGCAGCTGGCGCCGAACGGCGGGAGGCTGGTGATGCCGGTCGGGACGCGGTGGCACCAGGAGCTGATGGTGGTGGCGCGTCGGGGCTCGGAACTGGTCAGCACCATCCGGGAGCCGGTCGTTTTCGTGCCGCTTATCGGGGAGTACGGCTTCGGGGAGTAGCCCCCCCGCTCGGCTAGTCCCTACAGGACTACAACGACACGCGAGAGCCCGATTTCCATCGCGCCACGCATCTGGCTAACCCCTCGGGGACTCAGCCGACACGTCTGGGAGCCTCCACGTGCTGTTGTAGCACCATGAGGAATATCGGCGCTAGAGCGGCGGGACCTCGAGGGTGGCGCGGCCGGTCGGCCTGCTGGCGTGGTCGTGGTTGATCACGCGCGCGTTTGGGAGCGCGCCGGCGCGGACCAGCTCCTCGTCGTAGATGTCCTCGTAGCGGCGGACCATCGCATCAAGGCTGAAGCGGGCCTCGACCGTTGCGCGACCGGCCTCGCCGAGCTGGCGCCGGAGCTCGGGCGAGCAGGCGAGCCGGATGCAGGCCTCGGCCAACGCGGCGGGGTCCGCGGGCGGGACGAGGAGGCCGTCGAGGCCATCGGTCAGGACCTCGGGGATGCCTCCCACCGCGGAGGCGACCACCGGGCGTCGACGCGCCATCGCCTCCAGGATGCTGATCCCCTGCGCCTCGCGCAGCGAGGGGAGGACGGCCACGTCGATCTCGCCGGTGATGGCGGCCACATCCTCGCGGCGGCCGGTGAACACGATCCGGTCCCGGGCCGGCGCCGGAAGGGCAGCGGTCTGCGCGCGCAGCTCCCCGTCGAGCGAGCCCTCTCCGACGATCACCAGCCACGTCTCCGACGCGCCGCGCAGGATGGCCGGCATCGCCTCGATCAGGTATCGGTGCCCCTTCTCCGGCTCGAGCCGCGCGACCACGCCCAGCAGCGGTGCGCGGTGCGGGATGTCGGACTCCTGGCGCAGCGCGCAGGCGGTGAGCGGCGCGTCGAATCGGGCCAGGTCGACCCCGTTCGGAACGACGCTGAACGACGCCGCGCCACGCCCCTCCCCACGCACCTTGGCCTCGATCGAGCGGGACGGGACGATCAGGCGATCCATCACCGGCGTCAACGCGGCCAGCGTCGCCACGTCGACCGCCGAGCGGACGCGCGACGAATGGACGGTGGCCATCACCACCGGCGTTCCGGCGGCCATGGCCGCGCGTGCCCCGACCACCTCGGCGCGGAACATATGGGCGTGGAGCAGGTCGATCTCCTCGCGCCGAAGGTAGGCGGCCAGCTCAGGGACGGCGGCCTCGTCATCGGCCGCGTCGATGACCTCGACCTCCAGGCCCAGCCGCCGCAGGCGCTGGACAGCCGACCCCCGGGAGAGCGACAGGGCGCGGACCTCGTAGATGGATCGGTCCAGTCTCAGCAGGAGGCCCGTGTAGCTCTCCTGCGCCCCGCCGTTGCCGCCGGAGGCGAGCAGCTGCAGGATGCGCGGCCGCGGATGGCTCTTCGACCGATGAATGCGCCGATGCCGCCGGTACGGTGCGGACGCGATGGCGCCCTCGTGGTCCGGCTCGTGGCGGGCGCGGATGGCACTCATGCCCCGATCCTAGGTGCGGGCACTCTGATCGTCAAAGCAGGTTGAGCGGAGGCTCTGGAATGCCCGACATCTGGGCATATCGACAGGGATTCAATGAAGAGAGGCCGAATCGTCGCCCTTCTGCTCAGATGTTGGACATTTCGGCCAAGATTCGAGCCTTTCGTGGTCCGTGTGCCCAAATGCTGGGCAGGGCGGCGAGGGACGGGTCGAGTCACAGGAAGAGGTAGCCCCCAGCTCCCGGATCGCGGCCATCGCGAAGAGCCCGCCTGATTGCACGGCCGTCGAGCGGAAGCTCCGACCGCAGTGCGGCCCCCGCCTCTCGGACTGCCTGCCTGTTGGCATGGCTGTCGAGCAGGACCAGCAGGATCCAGTCGACCTGGCTGTCGCGCGCCTTCAGCTGTTCGCGGCGGAGGAGGGCCTGCCAATCGCGCAGCCGCGTCTCAGCGGCCACGCCCACACGACTGGTACCGAACTCCAGCAGCACGTCCCACGCCCTCTGGTCGCGTGGCAGTGGAATCGGCGCCTCGAGTCGGCGACGTATTCGGGGATGAAGCAAGGCAAGAAGTCTCTGGAGCAGCAAGGCGTGGCCGGCATCTCGTAGCGGTGTGCCGGCAGGGTACGTGTTCACCACGAGATCGCGGCCGAGCACACGCCACAGGCGCGCTGCCTCGCGCAGATCAATCAGCGGCGGCTCGCCAGCCTCCCATCGACCGACCTGCGTGCGAGAGGTGCCGATCGCAGTTGCCACGTGTGCCTGGCTGAGCCCTGCCGCCTGACGGGCCGTTCGCAGATCCGCGCCGAACTCGCGGACAAGCCGATCCCCCCGACGGGTCCCCAGGTCGACCAACCGTTCCTTCGTGGGCACGAAGCGATCCTGACCGATTCGGCGTTACCGGCCAGTTACTTGCTCATCACCCGAGGATTGCCCGGCATTTGGGCGCATCAGCCGGGAATCCGTCCTTGGGGGTCCGAATAGTGGCCGATTCACCCAGATGCTGGACATTCGGCCAGGATTCCGCCCTTTCGTCGACCATATGCCCAGATGCTGTGCACAGGCGCCGAGGGGACAGAGTGCTCAATGGCAGGGAGCAGTCCCGGCGTCGCGGAGCGTGCTGCCGGCGGCGGGCACGAACCGCCACGAGAAGTCGGCGTCGCGAAGGGTGAGCATCAGCAGCCCGTATGAGTCGTTGACGCGCAGCTCAGTGCGGAGGCCGGGGGGCCGAGCGAACTCGAACAGGCTGCGGCCGCCGGTGCCGACAACGAAGGAGCGCATGGAGTCGATCGGGCCGATCCGCTCGTAACTGTGGTCGTGTGCGGTAAGCACCAGGTCAGCGCCGGCAGAGCTGAGGACGCGCCAGAGCGCATCGGTCTGGGGGTCGTCACCGTGGCGCCCGGACGAGTACCGCGGGTGGTGCCAGTAGGCGAGCGTGCACGTCGCGGGGCTGGCGAGCAGGTCGGCAACGAGCCAGTCGTGCTGCGCCGAGCCCAGGTCGCACCCCACGAAGGCGCAGTTCGAATTCAACGCGATCACGTGCCACGCGCCGAGCTCATAGGAGTACCAGCCCTCTCCGGGCGTGCCGGCCAGGTCACCGAAATAGGAGAAGTAGCCCGATGCATCGGTCGTCTGGTACTCGTGGTTGCCGGGAGCCGGACGCATGCGTGGCAGGAGCGGCCCCCAGGCGGGGGCGAAGCAGCTCGCGAAGTCCCCCGTCGAGCCGCCCGGGTAGGCGATGTCCCCCAGGATCGCGATCGTCCCAGGCAGGGCTGACGCCAGGCTGGCCACCGCCTCGTCGGCGTTTCCGTCGCACGAACCGATGTCTCCCACCGCCAGGAGCGTGATCGCTCCGGGCTCGATGCTCGGCAACGGGATGATCGGCGCCGGGCCGAGGCGCGGTACCACGAGGAGCAGCGCGCCCGTGAGGACCGCGATGAGCGCTGGCACCAGGACGCGGCGGCGCGACGGTTTCGGCTCCATCCGCCGACTACCCTAGCGCCGATGACCCCGCCCTCGTCGCCGCCCCCGCCGGCCAACCCATCGCGCTGGATCGTGCATCCGCCGCTGCTCGCGGCGGCCTGGGTGCTGGACATCGCCCTGGCGAATCACGTCGAGCCGGCCGGATTCGGGCGATCCCTGCTGGTGGCGATCGCCCTGGCAGTGGTCCTCACGCTCATCGCGTGGGCGGCCGCCAGCGAACGAATGCTGGGCGGCCTGATCGCGACCTCGATCCT
>JBBDNI010000073.1:0-9342 GCA_040877645.1 Chloroflexota bacterium | reverse complement strand
ACCGACGAGAGCCGGCCTGCGGGCCGGCTCCCTCGTGAACTCGGTCGGCGCGTCAGCGCACCTCGACCGCGGCACCCGCCTCGGCCAGCTTCTCCTTGACCGCCTCGGCCTCCTCCTTGGCGACCCCCTCCTTCACCGCCTTGGGAGCGGCGTCGACAAGGTCCTTCGCCTCCTTGAGGCCCAGCCCGGTCAGCTCGCGGACCGCCTTGATGACCAGGATCTTGTTCGGCCCGACCTCGGTCAGGACGGCGTCGAACTCGGTCTGCTCCTCCGCCGCGGCGGGCGCCGCGCCGTCGCCACCGCCACCCGCCGGGGCCGCTGCCATCGCCACCGGCGCCGCTGCGGTCACCCCGTAACGCTCCTCGAATGCCTTCACCAGCTCGGACAGCTCCAGGACGGTCATGCCGTCGATCGCCTCGAGGATCTGGTCCTTGCTCATCGTCTTGGTTGCCATCGTCTGTTCTCGTTCCCTTCGTCTCGTCAGGCGGCTGCGCCGCCCTCGCTTGCTCGCTTCTTGTCGGCCACTGCGCTGAGCACACCGACGAGATTCCTCAGGTTTCCGGCCAGGACGCCGGCCATCCCCGCAATTGGGGAGACCATCGCTCCGGCCAGTCGGCCGAGCAGCACGTCGCGGCTCGGCAGGGTCGCCAGTCGCTGGAGCGCGGCCGCGTCGACGGCCACCCCGCCCAGCAGGCCGCCCCGCAGGGCGACCACCTTGGAGTACGGGCGGAATGCCTCCTGCAGGGCCTTCGCCAGGGCGATCTCATCGCCCGATGTGGAGGCCAGAGCGGTCGGACCACTCAGCATCGGCGCCAGCTCGGCGCGACCAGCCTCGGCGGCGGCGATCTTGAGCAGCCGGTTCTTGGCCACGTGCAGCTCGACGCCTCCGGCGCGCAGGGTTCGGCGCACCGACTGCATCTCTGACACCTTCAGGCCCCGATAGTCGGCCACGGCCAGCGCCGAGCTGGAGCGCAGCAGCTCCGTCAGCTCGGCGATCGCCTGGCGTTTCGCATCGGTCGGCATCTGATTCCTCTCAATCCCTCCGTGACATCAAACGGTCCTCGCGCACGCGTCGGCACGAGGACCGTTCCCGGTCGCTTCCCTGCCTCGGCGTGCCGCCGGCTCCATCGGCCGGCGATTGGCCCGGGACTCTCACCCGGTGCACAGCGCTGTCTGTGGCTTCTTGACGTTCCTGTATCGGTCCGGCGGTCGGTCCTCCTAGGCGCTGGCGGCGGCCAGCGCGGATGGGATGTCGATCCGTAGACCAGGCCCCATGGTAGGGGCAACCGTCAGGGTTCGCATGTACGTGCCCTTGGCGCCCGATGGCTTGGCCCGCTGCACCGCGTCCACCAACGTCGCGATGTTCGCCGACAGCTGCTCCGGCGTGAAGCTGACGCGCCCGACCGCAGCGTGCACGATCCCGGCCCGATCGACCTTGAACTCGATCCGCCCGGACTTGATCTCGCTCACGGCGCGCTCAATGTCGAAGGTCACGGTGCCGGCCTTGGGGTTCGGCATCAGGCCACGCGGGCCCAGCTTCTTCCCCAGGCGACCGACCGTGCCCATCATGTCGGGCGTGGCGATCGCCACGTCGAACTCGAACCAGCCGTCGTCGATCCTCTTGACCAGGTCGTCGCCGCCAACCTCGTCCGCGCCGGCGCGCAACGCGTCCTGCGCCTTCTCACCCTGGGCGAAGACGATCACCCGGGTGGTGCGGCCGGTGCCGTGCGGGAGGACCACCGTCCCACGCACCAGCTGGTCGGCATGTCGCGGGTCGATGCCGAGCCGCAGATGCAGCTCGACGGTCGCGTCGAACTTCGAGGGTGAGACGCGCGGCAGCAGGTCGCAGGCTTCACCGATGGTGTAGCGACGCTCCGCCTCGACCAGCTTGGCCGCTTCGATGTACTTCTTGCCGTGTGGCATCAGTCGGCCACCTCGATGCCCATGCTGCGGGCCGTCCCGGCGATGATCCGCATCGCATGGTCGACGTCGTTGGCGTTCAGGTCGGCCATCTTGGCCTCGGCGATCTCACGGAGCTGACGCTGCGTCACGCTGCCGACCTTGTCGCGGTTGGGCTGCGCCGAGCCGCTCTCCACGCCGGCGGCGCGTTTCAGGAGCGCGGCGGCCAGCGGAGCCTTGGTCACGAAGGTGAAGGAGCGGTCCTCGTAGACCGTGATCTCGGCCGGGACGACGTAGCCGGCCTGGCCGGCCGTCCGCTCGTTGAAGGCCTTCAGGAACTCCATGATGTTGATGCCGTGCTGGCCGAGCGCGGGCCCGACCGGGGCGGCCGCGGTGGCGCGGCCGGCCGGGGCCTGGACCTTCAGGATGGTTCGGATCTTCTTGGCCATGGCGTTACAGCTTGTCGATCTGCAGGAAGTCGAGCTCGACCGGGGTCTCGCGGCCGAAGATGCTGACCAGCACCTTCACCTTGTTGCGCTCGGGGTTGACCTCGTCGACGGTGCCGATGAACTCGGCGAACGGGCCATCCTTGACGCGGACGCTCTGGCCCTTGGTGAACTGGAGCTTGAACTTCGGCGCCTCGACCCCCATCTGCTTGAGGATCTTCTTGACCTCGCCCTCCATCAGGGGCGTGGGGCGGTTGCCCGAGCCGACGAAGCTGGTCACGCCAGGCGTGTTGCGGACGACGTACCAGGACTCATCGGTCATGACCATCTCGACCAGCACGTACCCGGGGAAGACCTTCTTGTTGACGGTCTGCCGCTGGCCGTTCTTGATCTCGATCTCTTCTTCCATCGGCACCAGGACCTGGAAGATCTGGTCCTCCACGCCCATCGACTCGATGCGGTGCTCGAGGTTGGCCTTGACCTTGTTCTCGTAGCCGGAGTAGGTGTGGATCACGTACCACTGCTTGGTGGTCCGCTCGGCGGCATACGGATCGTCCGGCTGGGGTGCCTCGCGGGAGAGGCGCGCGGCCTGGCGGGCTTCGTTGCGCGCCTCGCTCTCGGCCAGCTGCTCGTCGCTCATCACAGCACCTGCTCTACCAGCGCGTGGAATCCGGTGTCGAGCACGGCGATGTAGGCGCCGACCGCGATCGAGACGGCGAGCACGATCAGCGTCAGGTTGATCACGGTCTGGCGGGTCGGCCAGGCAACCTTCTTCAGCTCGGACCACGCCTCGGTCAGATAGTCGCGAAGTCTTCGGAACACGATCGCTTCAACTTGCTCCTGGTTGGAATTCTTATCCGGGACCGATGAGGCTGGCAGGGGCGACAGGACTCGAACCTGCAACCGCTGGTTTTGGAGACCAGTGCTCTACCAGTTGAGCTACACCCCTACCGACGCAGAGTCTGACTATTTCGTCTCCCGGTGCAGCGTGTGCTGCCGGCAGCGCGGACAGAACTTGTTGAGCTCCATCCGGCCGGGGTCGTTACGCTTGTTCTTCCGGGTGCTGTACGTGCGCTCCTTGCAGGTGGTGCACGCCAGCGCGATCACCGGTCGATTCTCGGCCTTGGCCACGGTGCGATGTCCTCGTCAGTCGCCCTTCGCCGCCCACGCCAAAGAAGGGCTGGTCACCGGGGGAAAGCCCGCTGATTCTATGCGGGCGGCGAGGCACTGTCAACGAAGTGACGGGTGGGTAGACTGCCGCCCAGGGAGGCACACCGCAGCAAGGGAGACATGCCGCACCGATGACTGGGCCCAGCCAGCCGGCCGAGGACCTCGCGCGCATCCGGGATGCGGCGAGCCGCCTGGGCGTCGAGCTGGACGAGGCCGAGGCGCTTCGCTGGTTGAGCGCCATGGCGGCCGATTCGGGCGGCGAGATCGTGCTCGACGCGGCGAGCGGGGTCTTCGGCCACCGGGTCAGCATGCTTGACTTCTCCCCGGCCCACCTGGCCCGCTTCCGCGCCGTCGGGCGCATCGTCGGTTTCGAGGATCGTGACGGGGTGGAGACCGCCCTCGCCCTCTCCGGCTCCGCGGCGCAGTCGAAGATCCAGACCAATCCGGGCGATTGCGACTTCTTCGAGCGGATCAACATCCACGCCCCCACGCGGGGCGACGCCTGCCGCATCCTGGGCGGGCTGATGCGGGACAAGGCGCTCAGCTCCGAACGCGGCGAGACCTATCGGCTGATCGAGGTGAAGTTCGGCTCGGCGCCTCGCGACGTCCTTCGAGCCGGACAGCTCGTCCACCGTGGCGGTGCGCTGAGCTGGACGCCGGCCGAGGTGCGTGCTGGTCACGTTATTGCCACAACCTTGGACGGCGAGCCGATCCAACTGGCCTGGGACGACGTGGCCGCCGATCCGGGCTGGTGCAAGCTCGACTGGGTCGTGGCCGACCCCGAGCGTGGCACGCTCGCCAACGCGAGCAACATGCTGGACGCCACCTGGGAGGCGCCCGACGGCACCATCACGCCGCTCGACGGGCATCTCGACGGCTACTTCCAGGAGGTCTACCTGGAGGCGGATTCGATCCCCATCTTCTCGAAGCTGGTGCGCAACGCGACGCCAGATGCGCTCGAGGACTACGTGGCCCAGCTCGAGCAAGAGGTCGCCAAGTACGTGACCGAGGAGCTCAATTATGGGAAGGCGGCGAAGCGGATGTACAACGTCTTCCGCCTCACCGGCCGCTACATCGACGCCGTCTACCTGCGGGAGCTGTTCGACGAGCCGGCCGCGATGCTCTACCAGGTCTGGGCCCTGGTGCGAACCATCGACGACGCGGTCAACCCCGACGACCCGACCACCATGGACGAGGCGGTGACCCAGGCCGATGCCCTCATCACACAGGTCGCGAGCGTGCTGGACGGCGCGGAGGAGACGGAGATCGTGCGGACCCTGGTCCGGCTACGGCAGCAGCTCGGGACCGATGACCACGGCGCGGCGTTGAGCGCAGAAGTGGATGCGGCCCGCGGGCAGCTCAAGAACCTGGTCAACAACTTCTTCCACGATCGACTGGTGGCCATTCCGTCGATCAACGCCTACATCGGTCGCCTGCAGAGCGAATTCGGAGACGACGCCGCGAAACACTGACCTCAGGCGGGGGCAGCACCGGGCGGTTCCGGTTGCTTGCGACGCACCAGCACGATCTGCGTGAACGGCAGCCGGATGTCGCTGAAGACCTCGATGCTCACCAGGAAACCGATGAAGATGAAGAGCACCCCCAGGAACTCGCCCAGGAAGAACGACCAGGTCACGCCGAAGCGGTTCAGCCCGCTCGTCCAGCCCGGGATGAAGCCGCCCAGCGCAATCAGCAGCGTGGCCGGCACGCGGGAGTTGAGGGTCCCGGCCCGACCGGCGCGCACCGCACCTGGGATCGAGGCCACGAAGTTCACGACCACGGCGACGGCACGACCGATGACGCCGATGACCGGCGGCCCGCCTTCCACCCGCAGCAGCCGATGCTTCGGCATGAAGATGTAGGCCGAATACACGGCGCCGAACACGAGCGCGAAGGCACCGGTGATGTTGAACGGCGGCGTGATGATCCGCAGCTCGCTGGGGAAGGCGGTCCCGACCGGGACGAGGGTCTGCGGATCTAGGGCGTAGCCGGGAGCCGCGAGCGGCGCGCTCAGCGTCAGCATGGTCACGATCGCCGAGGCAACGATCAGGATGGTCGCTGCGGCGTGCGCCACCCAACGCCGGTCGAAGCGCGTCACCAGCGCGAGGACGATGGCGCCCAGTGTCGAGAAGGCGACCACCCCCAGCACAGCGCCGGGCGCGGCAGGCACACCCTCTTTGGCTCGCGCCATTGACGCCAGGATGCTGAACAGTCCTCCGGCGAAGAGGCTGAAGGCAACGAAGTACCCGAACCTGGTCCGATTGAGCAGGTAGACCGTGCCGAGCCCCAGGTAGGCGGCGACCCCGAACGCGCCAATCAGGTACCAGGTCCGGTAGAGCGGCTCGCTCCAGCCCCAGGCGCTGCCGATGAACTCGGTCCCGGCGCTGATCCCATACCAGAGCAACCCGACCGTCCAGACCAGCTGGTACGGCTGCCGGCGACGCAGCCACTGGTCCCCGACCATTGCGGCGAAGACGAACGACAGCAGCGACGAGAGGAACGGCAGCAGCACGTTCGGGTCCACGCTGGTCAGGCCTCCTGCGCGATGGAGATGGAGCCCACGTCCGGGCTCGAACCGGAGACCTCGTCCTTACCAAGGACGTGCTCTGCCAACTGAGCTACGTGGGCGCGCGCAGATTCTGCCGGAGCCGATGGAGCCGCCGCAACTATCGGTCTATCTGGGTAAATATTGGTATCGGATCGATGGTGGGCAGGGAGGGAATCGAACCCCCACAGTCGAAGACGGCTGATCTACAGTCAGCGGAGCTCACCACCTGCTCAACCTACCCACGCCGTCGATCGGCTCATGGTGCGCTGCCGATCGAGCGGGAGTATAGCGAAGGCCCTCCGCAGCCTCAAGGAAGGGCTAGCTGATCGGCTCGATCCTGAAGGCCGGGTGGTCGGCCGCAGCGGGGCGACGTTCGAAGTCTCCGTTGAAGGGCCTGGGTGACCAGGCGCGGAACCGTGCGATGACCCGGTCGCGCTCGTCGGTATGGACCTCGATCGCGGTGAAGGCCTCGGTCCGACCCTTGCGGCGGAGCTCACCGCGACCCGCCGCTCGAAGGTTGCGAACCCAGTCCGTATCGCCGTACATCGACAGGAGGTACCAGGTCCCGTCGACGTTGACGGGGACGAGCGTCACCTCGAGTGGCGTGCCGGTGCGCCGGCCCGGGACCTTGAGCACGGCGGCCATCCCGATCCGTCGCCAGAGAGGACCGGCGACACGACGGACGAGCTTGATCCCCCGGCTCGCGGGGAGCGTCGTGGTGACGGCCGGAAGTTGCTGATCCATGGTTGGGTCCTCGAATTGGAGCCGACGGAGGGAGTCGAACCCACAACCGGCGGTTTACAAAACCGCTGCTCTACCGTTGAGCTACGTCGGCGTCGCTGGCGATTCTAGCCCGGCACCGGAGGCGGATCGCTGTCGGACGACCTCGAAGAGGAGGAGCGCGCCAGCGGTGGCGGCGTTCAGGCTGGCGACGCGGCGGGCCATCGGGAAGCGGACCAGCAGGTCGCAGCGTCGTCGCATGGCGCCCGACACGCCGCTGCCCTCGCTGCCGACGACGATCGCAATCGGTCCGGTCAGGTCCGCTTCCCATGCGCTGGCCGGTGCATCCTGTTCCCCGGCAACCAGCCTGATGCCTCGCGACTGGAGCTCGCGTACCGTCTGGCCGAGCGTGTCGACACGGGCCAGCAGCAGGTGCTCACTGGCGCCGGCCGATGCCTTCACCGCGGCAGCGGAGAGCGGCGCAGCCCCGCGCTCGGGAAAGATGACGCCATCGACCCCAGCCGCCTCGGCGGAGCGGAGCAAGGTGCCGAAGTTGGTCGGATCCTGGAGGTGCTCGAGGATCAGCAGCAGCGGGTCATGCTGACCGGTGGCTGCCCGCGCCAACAGCTCGGCGAGGTCCGCGAAGCGGCGCTCCCCCACCTCGAGCAGGACGCCCTGGTGCCCGTCGAAGCCGGCCATCTGTCGCAGCCGGTCCGGGTCCACGGTCTCCACCGGGACCGATGCCTGGCGCGCCGCGGCGAGCACCTCGTTCAGCTCGGGCCCCGGACGCGCGCTGCGCGCCACCAGCAGCCGATGGGCGGGTCGTTTGGCGGCGAGCGCCTCGGCCACCGGCCGGCGGCCGCCGATCCATTCGCTCATGCCCGCCCGATGACGGCCACGGCATAGGCGGCGATCCCCTCGCCCCCGGCGAAGCCGAGCCCGTCGGAGGTGGTCCCCTTGACACTGACGGAGCGAGCGTCGATCCCGCATGCCGCCGCGATGGCAGCCGCCATCTCGCCGCGACGCGGGGCGATGGCCAGCCGGGACGCCACGATCGTCACGTCCAGCGAGCTTGGTCGCCAACCCCCGGCGCTGAGCGTGGCGACGGCGCCGCGCAGCAGGTCGCGCGAGTCGGCGTCGCGCCATTTCGGGTCGTGGGACGGGAAGAGCGTCCCAATGTCCCCGACGCCGGCAGCACCGAGCAGCGCGTCGATGACGGCGTGCAGGGCGGCGTCGCCGTCCGAGTGCCCCTCCAGCCCGGCCTCCCCGGGGAAGCTGACACCGCCCAGGCGCAGCGGTCGCTCGGCGGCGAAGCGGTGCGCGTCGAACCCGATCCCGGCGCGCTGCCCCTCGCCGACGGGAGGCGCGACCAGCGGGATGGCGCCTGCCGCGAGCACGCCGCGCAGCAGCGCCTCGTCGCCCGGCTCGGTCAGCTTCAGATTGCCCGGCTCGCCCGGGAGGGTGTGGACAGTGACGCCGCCAGCGGCCAAGGCGCCGGCGTCATCGGTTACCTGTCGGTTCCAGGCCTGGGCCTCCTCGAGCGCAGCGCGCAGGACGACCAGCGTGGCTGCCTGCGGCGTCTGCGCCGCAGCAACCCCCTCGCGCTCGACCACGGCAACCACTCGACCGGACGCGTCGATCCGTTTCAGCGAGTCGTGGAAGTCGACCACGGGGATCACCCCATCGGTCGGCGTGACCGCGGCGACCACGCGCGCCATCAGCTCGGTGGAAGCACCGGGCCGAGCCGCGTCGTGGATCAGCACCGGCGTGTCCTCGGGGAGGCCTGCCGCGGTTAACGCCGCGATGCCGGCGAGGGTCGACTCCGCGCGCTCGGCCCCGCCGGCGATCACGACGCATCGGTTCAGCGAGGCCTCAGGGAGCGCTGCCGCGAAGCGCTCGATGCCATCAGCGGGGACCACCACCACAACGCGGACCATGCCCGGCACCGCGAGGAGGGCGTCGAGGCTCCAGCGCCACACGGGCCGTCCCCAGAAGTCGATCCATAGCTTGTCGACGCCCATTCGGTGGCTCTGCCCTGCCGCCACCAGGACTGCGCCGACCTCCGCGGCCACGTCAGTTCTCGCGGGGCTGGGCGAAGATCATGCGTCCGGCCACGGTCTGGAGCACTCGGGTGACCTGCACCCCCACTTCACGGTCCATGAACCGGCTGCCCCCCTCGACCACGATCATCGTCCCGTCGTCCAGGTACCCAACCCCCTGCCCGGGCTCCTTCCCCTCCTGGATGATCTTGACGCTCATCTCCTCGCCGGGGTGCACGACCGCCTTGACTGCGTTGGCCAGCTCGTTGATGTTCAGCACGCGGATCCCCTGGAGCTCGGCGACCCGGTTCAGGTTGAAGTCGTTGGTCAGGATCGCCGCTCCGTGGTCGCGGGCGAAGGCCACCAGCTTGGCGTCCACCTCCCCGATCTCCGGGTAGGACTCTTCGCTCACTTCGACCGGTGAGATGGAGTCCTTCTGCAGCGCGGTGAGCATCTCGAGGCCGCGGCGGCCGCGGATGCGCCGGAAGGCGTACGGCGAGTCAGCGATGCGCTGCAGCTC
>JBBDNI010000072.1:0-9460 GCA_040877645.1 Chloroflexota bacterium | reverse complement strand
CCGACGCCGGCCTACTCGCAACGACTCATCGAGGCCCTAGAGGCGGCCGCGCAGCTCCACGCCACTCAGCTTCGCAAAGGGACCCAGATCCCGTATCTCGCCCATCTGATGGCCACCTCCGCCATCGCACTCGAGTACGGGGCCGATGAGGACGAGGCGATCGCCGCGCTCCTGCACGACGCCATCGAGGACGTGACTCCAACCGAGGACGCCCGAGCGACTGTCGCAACCTTGGGCGAACGCGTCCTCCGCATCGTCGAAGCCTGCACCGATACCGACCGCCACCCAAAGCCACCCTGGCGTCCGCGCAAGGAGGCCTACCTGAGGAGCCTGGCTGGGGCCGATGCATCGGTCCTGCTCGTGTCAGCCTCCGACAAGCTACACAACGCGCGGTCGGTCGTGGCGGATCTGCGGACGGTGGGGGACAGGGTGTGGGAGCGATTTGCCGGCAAGCGGGACGGGTCGCTGTGGTACTACCGCGCGCTGGTCGATGCCTTCCGAGCGAACCCGGCGCACCAGTCGGCGCTCGTCGACGAGCTGGACCGGACAGTCACCGAGATGGAACGGCTGGCAGCGACCCCGCCATGAGCGAGATACTGGTCGCGGCATGCAAGTTCTCGAGATGGTCGACATGGGTGACGACCGCCTGATCGGCGCCGGATGCACCCTGGATTCCGCGGAGATGCCGGCCCGGCTGCGTGAGTGGGCAGACCTGCGTGATCGGTCCGCGAGCGTCCGTGAGATACCCGGGGGCGCGGTCATCGGCTTGGCTCCCTCCGAACCGATGGGTCAGCTTGCCGAACTGGCAGCGCGCGAGTCGGAATGCTGCCCGTTCTACACGTTCCGGATTCGCATCGACGGGGCGACCCGCGAGCTCGAGATCACGGCCGGCGAGGGTCGGGAGATCGCGGTGCAGGCCCTGCTGGGGATCGGCTGATGGATGAGCACGCCGTCCGCGAGCACGCCGAGGCGTATTGCAACGCGCTGCTGGCGAGCGACATCGGTCGGTCCGCCGAGGAGATGAGCAAGGAGCTGCGAGCGAACCTCGGCTCGATCGTGGGCATGCTGCCGTTGCCGCTGACCGAGGCCAGCATCGAGTCGATCGAGTCGACCCCGACCGGCTACAAGGCCGCCATCCGCCTGGTGGGCGAGCACGACACCATCCGCCTCGAGACGCGCTGGAAGGACCGCGACGGCCGGCCGACTATGGTCGAGGCGAGCCACATCCCCCAGAAACCGGTCGAGCCCGACCCCGAGACCGACGAGACCCAAGAGTAGGCATCAAGGAGACGCGCGTGAACCTGAACAGCATCTTGATCGGATCCGAGGATCCGCAGCGCCTGGCGGACTTCTACACCAGGCTCTTCGGCAAGCCGACCTGGGAGATGGGCGGTTACACCGGCTGGCTTGTCGGGACCGGAGCGGTGACGGTCGGGCCGCACGATCAGGTCAGCGGCAAGAACACGCAGCCGGGCAGGATCATCTGGAACATCGAGAGCAGCGACGTGACGGGCGACTTCGAGCGCTTCAAGGCTGCCGGCGCAACCGTCATCCGCGACCCCTACAACCCCGGCGAAATGTCAGACGATGGACAAATCGCCACCTTCGCCGACCCGGACGACAACTACTTCCAGCTCATGAGCCCGATGCAGTTGGACGCCTCTGGCTGAGCTTTCCCCATCGGTCCGGGCCGAAAGCGCTGGCCATGACCAGCGCGACACCCCCGTACAGGCCGATGAGGTGGTACACAGTCGCCGGCACGCCCAGGATGAGGACTGTCGGTCCAGGCTCCGGCGACGAACACGCGCAGGCTGCCGTGTACATCAGCAGCAACACGCCAACCCAGAACGCGGCCAGCAGCCAGAAGAGCGCTGCCCCGCGGGCCACAAAACGCCGCCATCCCTTGAATGGCGGGCGGGCCGCGGCGGCCTCCACCGCGCCGACGAAGGTAAGGCCGATGAAGAAGGTGACGATGTACGGGTCCGAGGCCGCGGCGACGACCGCCGCCAGGGCTGCCAGCGCCGATGCCCCCAATCCAAGCATGCTCCGCATGGCCACACCTTACCTCTCGCCCTGCCCGTCTCTCGAATGTGCTAGACTATGAGCATAACGTCGCACACTATTTAGGAGACGGCCCGATGGCACTCGCACGCACGAACCTCACCCTCCCCGAAGATCTGCTGGCGGAGGTTGACGCCCTGGCCGGCCCGCGCGGACGGAGCCGATACGTGGCGGGGGCGGTCGCCCAGCGGGTCAAGCGCGACAAGCTCGGCAAGGCGATCCGTGAGACGGCGGGGATCCTGGTCGGCACGCCGTACCAGATGACACCCGACGAAGTCACCGCATGGGTGGACTTCCTCCGATCTGAGGAGACCGATTGACGATGCGTTATCTCCTCGATTCCACACTGCTCATCGATCACGCCAATCGGGACGATGCTGCCGGCAAGCTGCTCGAGCGACTCCACTCCGAGCCGCATGAGCTGTACACCTGCGATGTCGTGACCTGCGAGACGCTGTCACAGGGCGGTGCCAGCCACCTGCGACAACTGCGCGTGCTGCTTGATGCATTCGAGTACGTCGCGACCTCTCCCGAGGCAGCTCGGTGGGCAGCGGCGTCGCGGCTGAAGCGGCATCGGGCCGGGGGCAAGCTCGGTCTTGGGGACTCGCTGATCGCCGGGGTGGCCGCCGAGCTGGGCGCCACCGTGGTCACCCGCAACCGCCCCGACTTCGAGCGGCAGGGGATCGAGGTCCTGACCTACTAGCCGGAGCCGATGCGCCTGCTCCTCGCTACGGCACGATCACCGTCAGGGTCCACGGCCCGCTGACCTCGACCTCCTCCCCTTTGGACAACCGGTAGGTGAGCTCGGGGATGGTGAGCTCCCAGGTGCCGCCTTCCTCATCGGACCCGGCGACCGTCATCAGCTCGTTCACGTCGCCATTCGGCCCTTGCTGATCGGGGTCCTGCGTGACGTGGTAGCCGGACTGGAATCGGTACGAGGTCCCATCGTGCTGGACGGTTGCACCTATTGAGCCCCAGTCGAGGATGGCTTCGTCAGCCACCCGCAGCGCGATCGTCGCTGTGAGCATCGTTGGGCTCACGCGAAGGTCGGTGAGCGTCAGCGTCGCCTGCCCAATCGTGTCGCTGGCATCCGCCGAGAAGAGCGTGCCGGCCGGCGCGGGCAGCGAGAACTCGAACTCCCAGGTGCCATTGACCATGGCGTTCGGAGGCGAGTTGAGGCACTCTGGGTCGGTCGCCCCAACGGTGCATTGGCCCGGGACAAACCCGCCGCCGTTGTACCCGACGGAACTGAAGGTCAGCACCCAGGTTCCGGCTGCCGGAGCCACGGCTCCCTCCCACGTTTGGACGACCGCCGAGAGTCCCGTCTCGTCCATCCCCATCCCGCTCTGACTGGTGGCCCACTCCTCGGAACCTCGCCCGCTCGGATCGCGGATGTCGACGACCCACTGGAGCGCGGCGGGCTCCTCGGCGCCCGTGGTGGGCACCTCGAGGCCGACCACCGTGAAGCCGACCAGGAGCTGGTTGAGGTCGGCGTAGGCGCGCTCGAGGGTGATCGTGACGCCCCCATCCGTTGCCGTCAGGTCGAGCCGCTCGGCGCGCTCATAGGCTATGTGCCAGCCCGGTGCTCCCGACGACTCGATGACCCGGTCGAGGAGGCTCAACCCTGCGGCCACCGCGCCGGTCAGCAGCACGAACGCAGCGATCAGTGCCAGCGGGCGAAGGAAGAGGCGAAGGCCCTGTGCGCCCAGGCGCGCAGCCGCCGCCGGCCGAGCCGTGATGCCAGCCACACGCTGGTCGAGCCACTGCAGGTCATCGGCCGAGGGCTCGAAACTCAGTGCCCGGAGCAGCCGGTTCTCAATCTCGTTGTGCGTGGTCATCAAAAGGCCTCCCGCAGCGCGGCCAGCCCGCGCTCAATCTGCTTCTGAACTGCGCCTTCGCGCTTGCCGATGACGAAGCCGATCTCCCGCGCCGACAGACCGCCGGCGTATCGGAGGAGGAGGGCCTCCCGCTGATCGTTGGGCAGGCGGGCGACAAGATCGAGGATTTCGACGCTCTGGCCGTGTGCCCGATCGGCCTCGATGGCGATCCGGCCCAGCTGTGCATCGGCGCCGGCCAGGTCGACCGTCGGTCGCCTGCGACGCTGGGCATCGATGGCGGCGTTGCGTGCGATGCGAAGAAGCCAGGCCTGGACACCGCCGTCGCGCCGGCGGAATCGGCCCAGGTTGGTAAATGCCCGCTCGAATGTGGTGGCGGCCAGGTCCAGGGCATCGGCGTCGCTGTTCGTCCGGGCGCGGAGGTATCGGTACACGGGCAGGCGATGCTTCTCGTAGAGCGCGCCGAACGCGGACGGCTCCAGCCGCTCGGCTTCGATCTCGACTGGCGGGCCCAGGTCCTCATGCACGAGCGGCACCCTCAACACGGCCTTCCTCCGGCTTTGGCAGCGTAGTTGAAGCTGCCGTCACCCAGGACAACGGGCCGCGGTGCCGGAACCCGACATCAGCCGATGATCGGTTGGGCGATCAGACTCCAGGTGCAGTCGGATTCGATGTCGAGCCAGTACTCGCCCTCGACGTTCTCCTCCAGGTCGAACGGCCAGATCCGGTCGCCATGCCCGTACGGGGCGACCCTCGCGCTGTCCAGCACGATGCCGTTGGGGCGCACGGTGATCTTCATGTCGCACCCCTGACCCGCAGGGTCGGCGGCGTACCAGAGGACGCTGACCCCGAGACCCAGCGTAAACATCGGCGTGCGCGCGCTCCCGGTGGTGTACAGCTGGGCGTACGGCGGGACTGCGGTCCCACAGCCGGGGTCGGTGCAGGGCGGCAGCTCCGCCGGGATCAGGTATGTGTCGTCTGGGGTCCTCCCTGCCACCCAGCCGTGATCAACATTCGATCCGTCGCCGTCGGCATCCCAGCGCCAGAAATGTTCAATGGACTCGCCGGGCTGGCGTTCGGGGCTGACCAGGTACCAGTACGTCCCGTCGATCACCAAGGGTCCTTGGTAGATGTAGACGTAGTAACCGGCGTCGAGCCGCACGCCCTCGGTGATGAGAACCTCCTGGCTGGTCGCTGGATCCACGCGATACCCCGCGACAAGCGGAAAGGATGTTCCCGGACCCCGGCGAACCGCCAGGCCGATGGCGTCCACCTGCGCACCAGAATTCGATCCAAGGACTCCGGGGATCGGCGTGACGAGCGGCAGGTCAGGCCCGCTGGGGAATGGCTGGACCGATGCGGCAGGCGATGCCGGCGCTGACTCGTCCGACGGGCTCGGCGTGATGCGTACCACCTCAGGGGTGCAGGCGCTGAGCATCAGGATCGCGGCCGGCCACACAACGAAGCGCCTCAGCACGTACGAAGAGTAGGTGATAGGTAGATGGAAGATCGAGCCCTCGAACCTTGACCCTGGTGAGACTGCCCGCAACCGACACTGGCCCGGGCCCACGAACCTGAGATGGGCCAGTAGAGGACACGAACATGAGTCGCATCGACGAGAACATGACCAACAACAAGGACCTGCACGACGACGACGAGGTGAACGTCAACATCAACAAGCCGGCTGACGACGAGTCTGGGGCGGAAGCCATCGGCGCGGCCGGAGGTGCCATTGCGGGCGCCGGGGTCGGTGCGGTCGTCGGCGGACCGGTGGGAGCCGTCGTGGGCGGCGCCATCGGGGCAGCTGGTGGCGCGATCGCCGGTGAGGCCACCGAGGGTGACGATAAGGCCGGCGCCGGCATGGGCGCAGGCGCGGGGACGGTCGCCGGAGCGGCCATCGGCGGCGCGATCGCCGGTCCTCCCGGAGCCCTGGTCGGCGGAGCGGTTGGTGCGGGCGCGGGAGCCGGCATCGGCGACAAGACCGAGGAAGGCCTCGAGGACACGATCGACGACACCATCGACGACGAGCCGCGGAGCTTCCCCGGCACCAAGCCGAATCCGGACGACCGTTACTCGCGCTAGCTCCCCGTGCCCGTGTTTCTAGTGGAGCCGATGCGCCTCGCGGTGGCGGGCAGGGGTGGTGCGGATTAGGAGCCGGCGAAGAACTCGTTGATTGCGGCCGTGTCGTCGGAGAACGCCCAGCGCTTGCTGATCTTCCCGTCGCGGACGTGGTAGATCTCGGCGGTCTTGTAGGTGAGGCTCCGGCCGCCCATGCGGGCGGTGGCGGTCACGAGCGCGATGGCGTGCTCGTCGTTGGCGATGATGTCGTGAAGATCAACGCTGATGTCCCACTCGGGCAGTGCGGTGCCAAACCGAGCTGCCAGCGCCTCCTTGCCGATGATGGGGTCCGCGCGACCGATCTCATGCCATTCGATGTCATCGGCCATCAGGGCTGCGGCCGCCTGCGCATCGCCGCTGTTGAAGGCGTCCAACGCCTGGCGCAGGACCTGGGCGGACGCATCGGAGGTCCGCTTCATGGGTGCGGTTGCTTGCTCAGTCATCGGTCTGTCTCCTTCGGGCGACTCGGGGTGTCCGTAGCCTACTCCTGGGCCTATTGGAGCCGATGGCCTCGCGGTAGAGGGCCGGCAGAATCCCGACGAGCCCAGAACCACTTTGCCCGGCATCTGGGCATATCGACGGGGATTGGAAAAGAGGGGCCGTGAATCGTGGACATCTGGCCCAGATGCCGAGCATTCCGCCGGGATATCCGTCCATCGTGGTTCATACGCCCAGATACTGAGTGGCCGGGTCTAGTTGAGCCGATGCGCCTCGCGATAGCGGGCCGGGGTGGTGCCGATGGTCCGCACGAAGCAGCGCGTCAGGTGACTCTGGTCGGCAAAGCCAACCTCGGCGGCGATGGCGGCGATGGTGCCGTCGTCACCGGCCACCAGCAGCTCGGCGGCCGCATTGACGCGGAGGCGACGGATGTAGGTGGCCATGGGTTCGCGGTAGACTCGACGGAATGTGCGGGCGAGGCGGTCCGATTCGACGCCGACGGCTAAGGCCACGTCCGCCAGGCGCAGCGACTCCGCAAAACGCACGTGGAGCAGGTCCCGCGCCTCGCATAGCCAGGCGGGCGCTCCGCCCTCCGCCGGCGTTCGGGCCAGGCGGGTGACGAGCTCGAGCGCCAGCCCCTCGACGGCCAGCGGGGTCAGCTCGTCGGGGTGCCGAAGCTCTAGAGCCGCCTGCTGGGCGAGGCCGGCGGCGTAGGCATCACGCCCGAACCGCGGCTGGCGCGCGACGGCCTCGAGCGCGGGCGATGCCGGGGAGCGAAGGCTCAGCGCCAGCACCGTCGTCGGCAGGCCACCGAACCGGTTCGCGTGTGACGCGCCGGCCGGCTCGACGACGAGTGTCATCGGTACGCAATCCCGATCCACCCCGTCATACACGCCCGCGAATCCACCGCGCAGGACGATCGCGATCGTCGCCTCGGGGTGCTCGTGGCGCGGCAGCTCCAATCGGGCCGGGAAGGTCATGGCAGTCATGCGACCCAGCGTCAGGTTGCGAGCCAGGACGCTCGCCGACCCGGCACTGACCGCCACCTGGAGGCTCATACAAGAGGTAGCGGCGGGCTCGCGGGTACGTTCATGTGTCGTGCTCGTTTGTGCGGCTGTGCACCTGTGTGGCTGTGCTGCACAAACGGCCGTGACAGCAGGGCCGACGCCAGGTCAGGTCGACCTGGAGCGTATCTGCGACCAAGCCTCCCAGAGCCCAAGGGCCGATACCCAACCCTCAATGTACGGGTAGTCCAGCCCGTCCCCGCTGACGGCAAGGATCGCAGCGACGTCGCGCAACTGTCGTTCCGACTCGCCGGCGTTTGCCCACTCCAACTTGGCAATGACGACGTCCTCGGCGCTGGCCACAAACGTCGGGATCCCGAGCAACTCGGCGGGCTGCCGACGCGCCAACTCCTCGACCGAAAACGGCCGGTCCCTGCGGATCATGAGGTCGACCTTCCAGCCGCTCGCTCTCTCGATGACGTTGAACTGAGTCCGCTCGGTGAGTGCAGTTCGAGCTGCGTCGAGGTCCACGTAGAACTGATCGGCCGGCAACGACAGCACGAAGGCATCCAGCGCCTGGGGCGTGGGGTCGACGACGATGTCGATATCGCGCGTCGCCCGCGGCTCCCCGTGGAAGGAGCCTGCGACCGAGCCCGTCACCATGTACGCGATGTCGGCGGCTTCCAGTCGTGCGCCGATGCCCGCCAGGAGCTCGCCGAGGGTCATTGACGCGCCTACCTCGCGGGGTCGATGTAGGCCGCCAACTCCTCGCCGAGCATGATCCGCCGGAGATCAACCTCGATCTCGGCGGTGCTGGCCTCCGGCCTTCGCTGCCGAATGCCGGCGAATGCAAGCGCCCGAGCCTCTTCGCTCATCTGCAACGCAAGTGCGGCGCGCTCCGATGGCGAGAGCAATCGGAAGGCTGCTCGCTGGGCCTCCCCGGCGGCGGCTGAGGTGTCGCGCTCCTCATGCACCTTGACACTCTACTCGGCCGTTCGTGACGGCTTAGCTGTCGCGCGCGACGCGGGTCGGCAGGCGTGCGGGTTCGTTCAACGCCGGCCGATCGGTCCAAGACGGGAGGCGAGACCCCTCCCAGGCTGGTGGCACCGCCCGCATGAGTTCGGAGATCGCCTGATGAGACTTCGCCGATTGCCCGCCCTGCTCGTTCTCGCCACCCTGCTCCTGGCCGCGCCCGCGTCGGCTGCGAACGGGGCACCGCACGCGACGGGAGGTGGCTCATTCCTGTTCGGCGGCACCATCCCGATGCAGTTCGGCTTCTCGGCCGTCCAGCTCCCCAACGGCGGAGCGGCCGGCAGCTTCCACCACTCCTATGAGAACGGCGGCTTCACCTACAACCTGCGGGGTACCGTCACCTGCGTCAGCTTCGATGCCGCCAACCACCGCGCCTGGATCGGCGGAGTGTTGACCAAGGTCGGCTCAACCGATCCGGACCCGGGTGTGGCGCCCGGTGACGACGCTTGGTTCAGGGTCCTCGACACCCCCGGTGACGACCGATCCACCTCGATGGGCTTCGTGGGCGCGATCGAGTCGTCGGAGGCCTACTGTGCGATGCAGATCTGGCCGGACGGGAACGACCGGACGCACCCGGTGACGGAAGGACAGATCACCGTCGCCCCCTAGCAAGCCTCCTGCTCGGTACGTGACGTGGCCGCCCGCCGAGGCGGCCACGTTCGTCAGGAGAGGTCCTTGTCCTCCATCTCCCACGCGTGGTCGAGGGTGTGGAAGGCAGAGTGTCGGATGAGGAACGGGAGCGTCCACGACCGCATGCGCTTCTCGACCTCCCCGGCGTTGTAGGCGCGCATGGCCTCGACGTAGTCCTTCCGATACTGCCGCAGTCCATCCGGGGTAAGCGCTCCGCCCTCCGGTATCCGCAACCCGACCCCACTCGCGAAGCTCTCGCTCTCCTGGCGGATGGTGTGGCTGATGATCCGATCGCGGTCGCGTCCCCCTCCGCGCGGGCCCTTGCGCATCTCCGGCGAGACC
>JBBDNI010000071.1:0-9526 GCA_040877645.1 Chloroflexota bacterium | reverse complement strand
CGCGGATCTCGGCCTCGTCGTGGATGCCGCCCAGGCTCATGCGCACGAACTTGCGTCCCATCGCCCGTGCGATGCTCTTGCCCAGGCTCGTCTTGCCGACGCCGGGCGGTCCGACGAAGAGCAGGATCGGGCTGCGGATCTTCTCCGCCAGCTTGCGGACTGCCATGTACTCGAGGATCCGCTCCTTGGGCTTCTCGAGTCCGTAGTGGTCCTCGTTGAGCACCTTCTCCGACTCGTCGAGGTCCAGGTTGTCATCGGTCTGGACGCCCCACGGCAGGCTCACCAGCCAGTCGACGTAGGTGCGGATGACGCCCTGCTCGGGTGAGGCGCTGGGGATCCGGTTGAGCCGATCAACCTCCTTGAGCGCCTTCTCCTTGACATCGTCCGGCATGGCCGATTCCTCGACCTTCTTCTTCAGCTCGCCGGCCTCGGCCACGGCGGGGTCGTCCTCGCCGAGCTCCTTCTGGATCGCCTTGAGCTGCTCGCGCAGGATGTACTCGCGCTGGGTCTTGTCCATCTCGGACTTGACCTCGCTCTGGATGCGCCCCTTCAGCTCCAGCACCTCGATCTGCTTGGCCAGGAACTGGCCGACCAGGCGCAGGCGCTCGGCGACGTCGATCGTCTCGAGCAGCTGCTGGCGTGCCTCGGTGCTCATGTCGGGGCTATAGGCGACCATGTCGGCCAGCAGCCCGCCGTCGGCGATGTTCCGGGCGGCGACCGCCACCTCGGGCGGCACGGATGCTCCGGAGCTGACGTACTGCTCGATCTGCCCCTGGACCGATGCCATCAGGGCCTCGATCTCGAGGGTCTTCTCGTGGCTCTCCTCGACCAGCTCGACGCGGGCCTCGAGGTGCGGCTCGGTCTGGACCAGGTCGAGCAGGCGGATGCGCCGCTGCCCCTGGACGATGGCGCGGATGGTTCCGTCCTGGAGGCGGATGACCTGCGCGATCTTGGCGAGGGTCCCGATCGGGTACAGCTCGTCGACCGAGCTGACCTCCTCGGTGTCGCCGGTGCGCTGGGTGATGAGCGCGACCGGCTGGGAGGTGCGGACCGCGCGATCGAGTGCCTTGACGCTGCGGTCGCGGCCGACCTGCAGCGGGACGATCATCTCCGGGAAGATCACCGTGTCGCGCAGGGCGACGAGTGGGAGCACCTGGATCTGCTCGACCTCGACCTCGACCTCGGCGTTGGGGTCGGTATCGGTATCGGTGTCGGTATCGGTGCTGACGGGGGGCTTGTCATCCATGGTCTAGGTTCGTGTCCCTTCGGTCGAGGCGCTCACCGCCGCGGGCTCGTTCTCCTCGACCTCTTGCTCGGCATCTGCTCCATCGAACAGGTCGTAGACGCGGATCTTGCCCAGCGCCTCCATCTGCAGGATGACCTTGACACCCGCCAGGTTGACCCCCTGGCGTCGGGTTAGGAAGCGGATGATACGCACCCGCCGGATATCGGCCTCCGAGTAGAGCCGGAGGTTGTTGCGCCGATGTGGGCAGACGAGCCCTTCCTCCTCGTAGATCCGCAAGGTGCGCGGATGCACCTGCGCCAGCTCAGCGGCGATGCTGATGAAGTAGCGCGGATGCTTCGGATCGCGGAGAGAGCTCATCGGTCGGTACCATATGACTTGACAATACCGTTGTCAAGGGTGCTACCAACGCCTCCGTCGCGCCGCCCTACCGTGGGCGACGCAGGAACTCGCGCAGGCGGGCCAGTCGGCCACGAGCGCGCCGCGTCTCCGATGGACCCAGCGGCCGGGCGCCATAGCGAGCCAGCTGGTACGCCGCGGACAGACGGGCGAGCGGTGGGCCGGCGAGTCCCTCGCGCCGTGCGCGCGTGGCATGGGCCGCCGGGGTCTCCGTCGCACGACGCGGCCAGCGCCCGTCGCGTGCAAGCTCGTCGAGCGCCGCCAGGTAGGCCCCGGTTGGATCCGTGGCGGCGGCCCGGCGACCGCGGGCCGACGGGCGTCCCGACGGAAGGGGCTCCGGCGGCGGCACGACGATCTGCCGCTCCTCGAACTGGTCCTCGGCGGCGAAGCGATACCGGCGCCGCTGCTGCCAGCGCAGGTAGAGGACCAGCGCCAGGAAGAGCAGCTCGATGATCGCCAGCAGCACGATGATCGAGAAGAAGACGAAGGTCGGTGCGTCGCTCACCACCTCGCCCGGATCGACCGCCAGGTTGGTCAGGTTGAAGAAGGGCAGCTCGAACGGCTTGGGGAGCAGCGGGGCCAGCAGCTCGGTGGCCGCGGCGATCAGCACGATCAGCGGAGTCGAGACCAGGATCAGGGCCAGGAAGATCACCCGCAACGGACCGATCAGGACGGTGAGCAGGGCGCTCGCCGGCACGCCGAGCCAGGCGGCGGCCGGGATGCCGACGGCGGTGATCGCCAGCGCCACACCCACCACCAGCAGCAGCCACGACCGATTCGTGCGCCAGTCGCTGCCGGTGGCGACTCGGACGGCCTCGAGCCGAGCCAGGCCCATGGCCGTGAAGGCCGCCCCGAGGAAGATGACCGTGCCCATGAAGGCTGCCGATGTGAAGGCAACCTCGGCCGCGCCGCTGGTCATCTGGTGCCCGATCAGCCATGGCAGGGCCAGACCCGGGACCACCCAGCGCAACAGCTGACCGGCGATGAGGTCATCGTCGTCGATCGACCGATGCGTCTCGCCGCGCCAGATCGCGATCGCCCCGATCCAGCCGGGCAGGTGTGTGCCCAGCGCTGCGCCAAACTGGCCCTCGATCAGCAGCCCCCGCACCGCGGGGTCGAGGAGCCAGCCGACGGTTCCGCCGACCAGCATCAGCGCCGGCAGCCCGGTCGCCTCGGCCGCGTGGCTCGTCCAGCGCGAGCGGCGCCCCCAGGCCAACCCGCCCCAGGCCAGGAGTGCCATCTCGAGCGGCCCGATGCGCGGCGTGGCGCCGGCGATCGCCTGGAGCGCCGCATACACCACCGCGAGCCAGCCGCCCTCGGCCAGCACCTGGACGGTGGGAAGCAGGATCCTAGTTGGCCAGGATGAGCGCATCCGCCTCCCTCCAGTCCGGATCGAGGGAGGCGCTGCTCGCGAACAGGCCCGCGCGCCGCACGACGGCCGCGTAGCTCGCCGCGTCGTCGCCGACGGCGACGTGCTCCACGCGGTACCCGCTGCGGGCCAGCCTCTGCATCACTGGCAGGTACGACCTCGGGTCGCGGGCAGAGAGCGTCAGCACCACGCTCCCCGGGGCGAGCCGCCGGGTGAGCCAGGTGAGCAGGCCGGCGTAGGGGCCGGAGCTGATCGGGCCGATCCGGGCCAGGAGCTCTGACGCGCGCGCCAGCTGCCCGTGCGCAGCCTGCGGCGGCAGGTAGGCGAGGCGCTCGATGGTCCCGGTGAAGCTGGCCGCGGCGATCCCGCACGAGGCGCCCTCGGCCAGCAGCTGCCGTGCCAGCGACGCTGCGGTGACGCACAGCCCCTCGAACGCCGCGTCGTCGTAGGTCATCTCCCAGTGCGCGCCGGGCAGCGTCTGCACATCCAGAGCGATGAGCACCTCGCGTCCGCGCGCCGGCTCGTAGCGCCGGCTGACGTGGGTGCCCAGCCGGGCGGTGGCCCGCCAGTGAATCCGGCGCAGCGGATCCCCCGGCTGGAAGGGCCGCACGCCGCCGTACAGGGCGGGATCGGCGAAGAGGGAGCGTCGCGCGCGGCGCTCGCCAATCGGGGCGGCGTCGCGACCGCGAAGGCGCAGGGGCAGGGTCCGCGGCCCGACCAGCAGCGCCTCGTCGGCGGCCAGCTCGGCGACCGCCGCGTCGCGACCGAGGATGTCGCGCACCCGCAGGCGCACCGGTCCGAACTCGTAGCGTCCGCGCCGCGTCGCGTCCAGGTGGAAGTGGCGGACCACCCGCTCGTACCAGGCCAGCGCCCACGCGTTGGAAAGCACGTTCCGACCGAGCCGTTCGTCGTCGCGCTCCATCACCGGCCGCTCGACGATGCCGATCCCATCGGTCACCAGGTCGTCGGCCGAGATCCAGGGGAGGGGCAGCGGCTTGCGATTCCAGATCGTGACGTCGAGCGGCACGACATCGCCGGCCACCGCGCGGGACGCCCCGAGCCGGCGCTGGTACTCGACCTGGCCGATCCCGTATCGGCTCCACAGACGCGTCAGCGACCCGTAGCCGAGCGTGGCAGCCGCGACCATGAAGAGCCCGGGCGCGCCCGCCACCGCGCCGATCCCGACCATCAGCGCGGAGACCGCCAGCCAGCCGCCCATGGTCGCGCTTGCGAGACCTAGCCGCCGTCGCCGGCGAGCGGAACCGGAACCGTCTCCAGGACGGCGTCGATGACTCCCTCGACGGTCGCTCCGCGCAGCTCGCGGTCGATGTCCAGCAGGAGCCGATGCTCGAGGACGGCGTGCGCCACGGCGCGGACGTCATCGGGCAGCACGAATGCTCGTCCGTCGAGGATCGCCCACGCCTGGGCCGCGCGGTACAGGGCGACGCTGCTGCGCGGCGATGCTCCGAGGCGCAGGTCGGCATGCTCCCGCGTGGCGCGCACCAGGGAGACCAGGTAGGCCTCCACATCCGGGCTGACCAGGATGCCGCGGGCGGCCTCGCGCAGCGCACGCAGGGCATCGGCACCCGCCACGACCTTGACCCCGTCGAGCGGCTCAGCGGACGCCTGGTAGCGGCGGGCGATCTGCCGCTCGGCCTCCTCATCCGGATACCCGATGCCGATGCGCAGCAGGAAGCGGTCGAGCTGCGCCTCAGGCAAGGCGAAGGTGCCCTCCAGCTCGATCGGGTTCTGGGTGGCGAGCACCAGGAACGGGTCCGGCAGCGGTCGCGTCTGCCCCTCCGCCGAGACCTGCCGCTCCTGCATCGCCTCGAGCAGGGCCGATTGGGTGCGCGGCGTGGCGCGGTTGATCTCGTCGACCAGCAGGACGTTGGCGAAGACAGGCCCCGGGATGAAGCGGAACTCGCCCTTGTCCAGGATGCTGCTGCCGGTCACGTCGGTGGGGAGCAGGTCAGGCGTTCCCTGGACCCGGGCGAAGCTGAGGTCGAGCGCCTTGCTGAACGCCCGCGCAAGCAGCGTCTTGCCGACCCCCGGGACGTCTTCCACCAGGGCGTGTCCCTCGGCCAGGACCGCCGTCGCCATCAGGCGCAGCGGCAGCTCCGCCCCGACAACGGCGACGGCCACGCTGTCGTGCAGGTCGCCCAGGAAGCGGGCGCCGCCCGCGCCCGGAGCCGCGCTCGTCACTCCCCGATCAGGAGGCTGCGCAGCTCCGCCTCGTGCTCGGCCGAGGTGATGGCCAGCAGCTTGTCCCCGGCGCGCAGGGTCGTGTCCGGGCGAAGTGGGATGGCGTGCTCGTCCCGCACGATGACGGCCACGGTGCTGCCCTCGGGCAGCTCGAGGTCACGCAGCACCTTGCCGATCACCGGGGAGCTGGCGTCCAGCTGCGCCTCGACGACCTGCACCTCGCCACCCTCCAGGTCGGCGAGATGCAGGAGTTCGTGGATCGGAATCTCATGCTCGATGGCGCCCAGGATGCTGCGGGTGGGGCTGACCGTCTCGTCGATCGCCAGCCGACGGAAGAGCGCCTCGTTCTTCGGGTTGTTGACGCGGGCGATGGCGCGTGGCACGTTGAACTTCATCTTGGCCACCTGGCAGGCGACCAGGTTATCTTCGTCGTCACCGGTCACCGCCGCGACGACATCGGCCCGACCCATGCCGGCCTCGGCCTGGTAGCGCCCCTCGCAGCCATCGTTCGGGATGACGATGCTGCCCAGCTCGTCGGCGATGGTGCGGGCGCGTCCGGGATCCTTCTCGATCATGACAACCTCGTGCCCGGCCGCCAGCAGCTCCTTGGTCAGGTAGTAGCCGACGTTGCCGCCGCCGATGACGACCACGTACATGTCAGCCAGCCTCGTCGCCGACCGCGGCTTCGTCGGACGCGTCGGCCGACGCGTCGACGCCCGCGGCTGCATGTTCCGCTGCGCGCGAGCCGGCCGGTGGGACTCCCTGGCGCGGCTCGGCCGTCGGCGGCAGGACCGCCCCGTCGGTGGCATCGGCGCCCTCCACGGCGGCCTTGACCAGGGCATCGGCCAGCAGGACGGTGCGGCAGATCGTCTCGAGCCCAAGGGTCCGGTAGGCCTCTGCCCGGATTGGGTCGTTGATCTTGGCGATGACCCGCGGGATGCCGAAGATGTGCTTGCCCAGCTGCGCGGCCAGCGCGTTCCGGTTGTCGCCCTCGGTGAGCGCCATCAGCAGCTCGGCGAGGTCCGCGCCGGCGCCGCGCAGGACGTCCTCATCGGTCCCGCTGCCGCGGACCGTGACGCCCGCGAAGGTGCCGGGGAGACGGATGAACGCGCGCTGCTCGACGTCGATCACGGTGACGTGGTCGCCGCGCTCGTCGAGCTCAGCCGCCGTCCGGGCGCCGACGCGCCCGCAGCCGATGATGATCACCCTCATGGCGTGTGTGCCAGCTCCTCCGTCTCGGCTCGCAGGCACCAGACCGGCGCCGTGGAGTTGCGCATGACGTACGGGACGGTGCGCCCGGCGTCCCAGCCCCCGCCAAAGCGCTTCTTATAGCGTAGTCCCATCACGATCAGGTCGGCACGCCGCTCGACGGCCTCGTCGACGATGGCGGCGCCGGCGGCCCGCGCCTGGGCGATCCCCGTCTGGACCTGCACCTCGTGCTCGGAGAGAAACGCCTCGCCACGTCCCAGCGCCTCGTCGGCGAAGGCGACCGCGGTCGGGTCCTGGGCATCCAGCTGGCGCTCGAACGGGATCTCGATGACGTGCAGTAGAAACGCCTGCCCGGGGGTGCCGGACAGCAGGATGGCGGTGAGCCGCAAAGCGGCATCGTCGGCATCGGTGCCCGCCAGGGGGACCAGGATGCGGTCGAAGGTCAGGAGGGCGGGACGCTTCTCTCGTCGGCCGAAGATCATGCGACCGATATCCTACGGCGCTTCAACGGCCCATCGGGAGCCGCTCGATCAGCCAGACCGGCAGGCGGGCCTCGCGCATCAGCCGCTGGGTGAGGGCGATGTCATACCGGACGCGATGAAACTCGGCGCGGCCGGTGTCCACGTCGAGCAGTAGGTACGAAGCGTCCGGGTTGCCGTCGCGTGGCTGGCCGACGCTCCCCGGGTTGATCAGCATCCGCCGCGTATCGAGGGCGATCGCATCTGCGGTGGTGGCCGGCACGACGGTCATGCGGCTCGCATCGGCTCGGTAGATGACCGGCAGATGCGTGTGGCCGTAGAGGCAGTGGCGGGTGGTGAAGGCTTCGAGGTTGGCGGCCGCCACGCTGGCATCGTTGATGTACTCCCACACCGGCTCGCGGGGTGACCCGTGGACCGCGGTCAGCTCGCCCTCGGTGCGGACCTGCGGCAGCGCGGCGAGATAGGCGTTCGAGTTCTCGTCGAGGACCGTCGAGGTCCAGCGGATGGCGGCAGCGGCGTCGGGATTGAACCAGTTGGCGTCGACCGTGCCGAGCGCCGCGCCATCGTGATTGCCGGCCACCGACCGGGCGCCGAGCTCCTGGAGCCGCCGGATCACCTCGTTCGGCTGGGGGCCGTAGCCGACGATGTCGCCCAAGACCCAGATCTCGTCGACCGCCGGCAGGTCCTCGCAGACGGCGTCAAGCGCGGCGAGATTGGCGTGGATTTCCGACAGGACGGCGAGGCGCATGGGACTCGGAGTATACCGATGGTCAGCCCAGCGGCCGGCGCGCCGGATCTCCCGGCCGACGGGGGAAGCGAGGGGCTGTGGGACGCTCCTTGACCACCGTCACGAAACAGTGCCCACCCAGCGCCGGAAGCTCGGTGGCGAGGATCCTCGGCGATCCGCCCCCGACCTGGCCGATGGCGACCCGGCCGCGCCGCACCTCGTCGTCCTGCTCGGTGAGTGGACCCTTCCAGGCGAGCAGCGACCCACCGATCGCGGCCAGCGGCAACGCCAGCTCGGCCAGGACGGGGAGTGGGGCGCAGGCACGTGCCGTCACCATCTCGTACTGCTCGCGGTGGCGCGGGTCGCGCCCCAGCGTCTCCGCTCGCTCCGCCACGACCGCCACGTTGCCCAGGCCGAGCGCTGCGGCGAAGTCGGCCAGCGCCGCGGCCTTGCGTCCCACCGTTTCGACCAGGGTCCAGCGCATGTCAGGACGGGCGATGGCCAGCGGAATGGCCGGCAGGCCGCCCCCCGAACCAAGGTCCACGACCGAGCGCGCCGCGCCGGCGTCGATGATCGGCAGTGCCGCCAGCGAGTCGAGGAGGTGGAGGCGGGCGATCTCGTCGGGATCCGTGACGCGCGTCAGGTTCTGGACGCGATTGGCGGCGAGGAGAAGCGCCACGTACCGCCGTGCGTCCCCGGCAAACGCGGGTGGCAGCGTGGCGGCGATGGCTGGCGCATCTGCCAGCAGGCGGTCGAGCGCGTCGAGCGTGCTGGCAGCCGCGAAATCGTCCGAGACGGGCAAAGGAAAATGCCTCTCCGGTGGCGTTTCGGTCTTCCCGGTCACGGGCGGTGGGTCGGCCGGCTTTCGCATCGGCCCCGCGCGTGCCCGGTTACCGTACTCGGCCGCCGGGGAAGCAGGACGATCACCGTACCAGCCGGAGCGGGGGGCCGGCAAGTCGAGTTATCCACCAACCACCGCGATCGGGTGCGTTCTGTGGATAAGTCGCCGGGCTATACTCGGCTTCGATGACGCCAGGGGCCCGAGGGGCACGTACGATCGGGGACCAGTGGCGGCGACGCTGACGCGTAGCTCGCCGCGCTTCGCTCACCAGAGCGAGGCGGAGCTGGCGAGAATCCTCGACTTCTACGGTGTCGCATGGCGGTACGAACCCCACATCTTCCCCATCGCCTGGAACCCCAGCGGCGCCGTGGTGGAGTCGTTCGCCCCGGACTTCTACCTGCCCGAGATCGACATCTACCTGGAGCTGACCACGCTTCGCCAGGCGCTGGTGCGGAAGAAGAATCGCAAGCTGCGCTGGCTCCGCCAGCTCTACCCCGAGGTGCGCGTGAAGCTGTTCTACGCCCGTGACTTCCGGGCGCTGATGGTCAAGTACGGCCGCCTGGACTTCCTGGCCGATGTCGCCGTCATGAACGGCAACGGGCCGTTGAACGACCGGTGATCCACGCCGACGTCGAAGAGGTGCTGCTGACCGGCGACGAGGTGCAGGCCCGAGTGCTGGAGCTTGGCGCCCAGCTGGCCGCCGACTACGAGGGACGCGATCCGGTGCTGGTCAGCGTGCTGAAGGGCTCGATCATCTTCCTGGCCGACCTGGTGCGCGCCACGCCGATCCCCCTCTCGATCGACCTGATGGAGGTCAGCAGCTATGGCGCCTCGACCGAATCGAGCGGCCAGGTACGGATCCTCAAGGACCTCTCGAGCTCGATCGCGGGGCGCGAGGTGCTGGTCGTGGAGGACATCATCGACACAGGGCTGACGCTCAACTACCTGCTCCGCTACCTGCACGACAAGGGGCCGGCCTCGATCCGCATCTGCTGCCTGCTGGACAAGCCGGCGCGCCGCCTGGCGCCGATCGAGATCGACTACCGCGGCTTCACCA
>JBBDNI010000070.1:0-9533 GCA_040877645.1 Chloroflexota bacterium | reverse complement strand
CGTCGGCGGCCGGGTAGTAGCCGAAGTCGGCCAGCCACGCCGGGGACGTCGAGACGAGCAGGAAGCCGTCGGCGTCGGTGAGCCTGACCTCGAGGTCAGGGGCCTTCGACCCGAGCATCGTCGGCTCAACCGCTGCCAGGCGCAGGGCCGAGGCGAGGATCCGCGCCTCGAGGCGATCCCCGACGATGATGTTCCGGCTCTCCACCCGCCGATCGTCCACCTGGGGCAGCACACCGAGGTCCTCCGGGATCGGTGCGCGGAGCGCGAGCTGGCCGATCAGCGTGCCGTCGGCCGCGCCGATCAGTCGGACGGCGCTGGTCTGCCACAGGAAGGCAGGCTCTTTCTCGACGATGGTGACCGTCACGCTGCTGGGCAGGGTGACCGAGACGCGGGCCTCGGCGACCGCCGGCAGCTCTCGCAGCGCGGCCTCGACGCGGGTTGCGTCAACCTGCAGCAGCGCCGCGCCGTCGAGATCCGCCAGGGAGCGCTCGAGCTGGTAGCCGGGGGTGAATCGGTCGCCGGCCCAGGCCACCTGCGCCACCCGCAGCCACGGCCCGTTGACGAGTGCGAGCAGGCCGGCGACGAGGGAGCTGAACACCAGGACGGCCGCGATCCTGCCCGGCGCGGGCAGCGACCGCCGGACCCGAACCCGGAGGGCCGGCGCGGGCCGGCGGGCGTGCGCGGATGGGCGGCGGCGCGCCGAGGCGCCACGGCCGCGCACCGTCGCGCCACGGCCGCGCACCGTCGCGCCACGGCCGCGCACCGTCGCGCCCCGTCCACTCACTGGTCGTCTCCCCCAGCGTCGCCGGGGGTGCGGCCCGTCATGGCGGACTCCATCCCGAGCTCGATCAGCCGGGCAATGAGGTCGGCGAAGCCGAGGCCGGCCAGCTCGGCCTGCTTGGGGTACATGCTCGTGGCGGTGAATCCGGGCAGCGTGTTCATCTCCGACAGGTAGACCGCGGCGGGGGGCACCAGGAAGTCGACCCTCGCCAGGCCGGCGCAGTCGACGGCCCGATACGCGGCCAGCGCCAGCTCTTTGACTCGCGCCGCCAGGTCCGCATCCACGTCGGCACGGGGCAGCACATCGGCCAGTCCCGGCACGTACTTGGCCTCGTAGTCGTAGAACTCGTGGTGGCTGCGCACCTCGCCGGGATCGAACACGATCGGCTCGTCGTTGCCGAGCACCCCGCACTCCAGCTCGCGGGCGCCCTCGACGTACGCCTCCACGATCACCTTGCTGTCGTAGCGGAACGCCTCGTCGAGCGCGTCGCTCAGCTCGCCGCGGGCGTGTACGAGGGTCATGCCCACGCTGCTCCCAAGCCGCGCCGGCTTGACCAGGCAGCGCTCCCCGACCCGGCGGGCAACCTCCTCGACAACCGCGTCCGGCGTTGCCCGCCAGGCGGCGCGACGGAACCAGGCGTACTCGACCACCGGCAGGCCGTGGCCGCGCATCAGGTCCTTGAAGACCACCTTGTCCATGGCGACGGCGCTGGCCATCACGCCCGCCCCGGTGTACGGGACGCCGGCCATCTCGAGGAAACCTTGCAGCGTGCCGTCTTCACCGAATGGCCCGTGGACGACCAGGAAGGCGATGTCGATGGCGTCCGCCAGGGAGCGGAGCACGGCCCGCGGCGCCAGCGCCGATCGATCGTCCTCGACCGGGACGGGCAGGTCCGCGTGACTGCGCAGCAGCGCCGTCTGCTGGGCCGGGGTGGCCGCGCCGAGCAGCTCGGCCAGCGGGCGATCGCCAAGCTGCGGCGCCGGGCCGCTCGGGAGGTGCCACTGACCCTCGCGGTCGATGTAGACCAGGAACGGCTCGAACCGATCGCGGTCGATGGCCCGCAGAACCGAGTCGGCGGAGCTGACGCTCACCTCGTGCTCGGCCGAGCGACCCCCCGCGAAGATCCCCACCCGAAGGCGCGGGCTCATCTCGGGGCATCCGGGTCGGCGGGCGAGGGCCACGCACCGACGAAGTCGATCTCGTAGGCCAGTGCAACACCGTGGCGGGCCTCGACCTCCGCGCGCACGCGGTCGGCCAGCTGACGCACGTCGGCTGCGCGGCCGCCCCGATCGGTGACGATGAAGTTGGCGTGCCGTTCGCTGACCGTGGCGCTCCCGACGCGCAGGCCCTTGAGGCCCGCCGCGTCGATCAGGCGGCCGGCGTGGTCACCCGGCGGATTGCGGAAGACGCTCCCCGCGTTCTGGTCGGCGAGCGGCTGGGTCGCCACGCGCTGGGCCTGGTTGGCCGCAACGCGGGCCGTTATCGCAGCAGGGTCGCCGGGAGCCAGGCCAAGGCGCGCCAACACGACGATCTCGCCGCTGTGCTTGAAGCGCGACTCCCGGTAGGCAAAGGCGCACGAGGCCGGATCGAGGGTCGCCATGGCCCCGGTGGCTGGGTCCCAGACCTCGACCGCCACGATCAGGTCCCCGATCTCGGCGCCGTGGGCGCCGGCGTTGGCCCACACCGCGCCGCCGAGCGTGCCGGGGATGCTGGTGCCGAACTCCAGCCCCGCCAGGCCCGCCTCGACCGTGCGCCTGACGAGGAGCGCCATCGGCGTGCCAGCGTCGGCATGGAGCTCTGCGCCCTCGACCGCCACGGCACGAGCCCGGTTCCGAATCACCAGCCCGCGGACGCCGGCGTCGGCGACGACCACGTCGCTGCCATTCCCCAGGACCAGGTACGCGATGCCCGCATCGACGGCCAGTCGCAGACCAGCCATCAGCTCGTCGCGGCTGCGCGCCTCGATCAGCCGATCGGCAGGCCCCCCCACGCGCAGGGTAGTGAGCGGGGCCAGCGGCGCGTCGGGGACCCAGGTGATGCCGCGCTCCGCCGCGAGGGTGTCGAGGCGATCGAGGTCGGCATGGCTCACGCCAGGTGGCGCCATGCTCACGCCGCCGTTCCGGTCAGAGACGGCAGGGGCCGGCCCTCGCCCATCGCCAGCAACTCTTCGGCCAGCAGACGGGCGGCATCGGGGCGTGCCAGGCGGAGGGCTGCCGCCGCCATCCGCCCGCGCGGGGCGTCTTCGCGGAGGGCGCTCGCCTCGGCCAGCAGCCGGTCAGCGTCGAGCTCCGCGTCGGGCACGAGGACCGCCGCTCCCTGGTCGGCGAGCCAGGCGGCGTTGGCGTGCTGGTGGCCGGCGGCGTGCGGGTATGGGACCAGGATCGAGGCCACGCCGGCTGCCGCCACTTCCGCACAGGTCGACGATCCGGCGCGCCCGAGCACCAGATCGCCGGCGACCAGTGCGTCGCCCATCCGGTCAGTGAGGAAGGCGACCGGCTCGTATCGGTCGCGGATCGCCTCCGGCAGGGTGGCTCGAGTGGCGAGCGCCCCGGTGATCCCGGCGGCCCCGGTCAAGTGCAGCACGCGCCAATCGCCGAGCAGCCGTTCGAGCGCCGCCGCCAGGGCCGTGTTGATGCGGGCGACCGCCTGCGATCCACCGAAGACGAGCAGCAGGCGATCCTCATCCGCCACCCCGAACGAGGACCGTGCGTCCGCCCGATCGATTCCCGCCAGCGATCGGATGGGCGTGCCGGACACGAAGCTGCGCCCGGGGAAGGCGTTCAGGGTCGGCGCGAAGGAGACGGCGACCCTCGTCGCCAGCCGAGCGACGGCGCCCGTCGCGCGGCCGGGGATCACGTTCCCCTCCCAGACCAGGCTTGGGATCCCGCGCGCTCGCGCGGCGGTGACGAGCGGGAGTGCCAGGTAGCCGCCGGTGGTGAAGAGGACCGCCGGCCTGAGGCGGCCGAGGAGCCACCAGGCCTGCGGCACCGACGCGGCCAGGCGCATCGGGTCCAGCAGCAGGTGCATGTCGGCCCCGGCGCTGCGCAGCGACCGTACCACCAGCTGGTGGTACGGCAGCTCGCCATCGGCGACCAGGGCGCGTTCCATGCCACGCACCCCGCCGATGTAGCTGAGCTCAAGGCCGGGCTGCGCGTCGCGCAGTGCCCGTGCGACGGCCAGCGCGGGGTAGATGTGCCCGCCGGTCCCGCCGCCCGACACCGAACACCGCATGAAGCAATGATCCTGTCTGCGTGGTCTCGCGGGAGATCGACAGCAGAATGCCGACCGCCGCGAGGTTGATGATGAGGGCCGAGCCGCCGTAGCTGATGAAGGGCAGGGGAATCCCGGTGACCGGGAGCAGAGCAGCGACGACCATCATGTTGATGATTGCCTGCGCCACCAGCCAGGTGGTGATGCCGGCCGCCAGCAGGCCGGAGAACGTATCGGGCGCATGGATGGCGATCCGATAGCCCTGGTAGGCGATCAGAACGAAGAGCGCCAGCACGGTCAGCGTCCCGATCAGACCCCACTCCTCGCCGATGATCGCGAAGATGAAGTCGGTGGACGGGGCCGGCAGGTACAGGTACTTCTGACGACTGGCGCCGAGGCCAGCCCCAGTGATCCCACCAAGGGCCAGCGCCATGAGGGCCTGGACCGTGTTGTAGCCGGTGTGCAGCGGATCGCGGAACGGGTCGAGGAAGCCCTCGATCCGTTGCAGCTGGTACGGCGTGCGGGTGACCATCCATGCAGCCGCCCCAAGCACCGCGGCACCGATGCCGGACAGGTAGATGAGGTTCGCGCCGGCCATGAAGAAGATGGCGAGCGAGGCAGCCACGAACACGCCGGCGGTGCCGAGGTCAGGCTCGAGCGCGATAAGGAGGAAGCCGGGCGCGACCAGCACCACGAACGGCACCAGTCCGCTCCACAGCCCACGCACATCCCGGCCTCGTCGGTCGAGCCAGTGGGCGAGATACAGGCAGATCGCCAGCTTGGCCAGCTCTGCCGGCTGGAAGCCGCCGACCCCGGGCAGCACCAGCCAGCGCCGCGAGCCGGACGCCGAGGTTCCGATGCCGGGGATCAGGACCAGGACGAGCAGCACCATGGTGACAACGAAGACCGGGATCGCCACGAAGCGAAGCAGGCGGAAGTCGGTGCGGCTGGCGGCGAGCATCGCCACCAGGCCGAGGGCCGCCCAGATCCCCTGCTGGAATCCCTGCGTGCCGGGGTCGGCTGTCGAAATGTAGGACCGCACGCTCGACGCCGAGTAGACCATCACCACGCCGATGGCGACGAGCGCGATCACGCTGACGAGGAGTGGATACGCGACCTGGTGGCGCTCGCGACGCACCCCGACCCTCGTCGTTCGGCGGGTCGCGGTCATGGTAGCCGCGGTCATCGTTCCACCGCAGCGCTGTCCAGGTCCCGCACCGCCGACCGGAATGCGTCGCCGCGCGCCGCGTAGTCGTCGAACATGTCGAAGGAGGCGGCCGCGGGCGCCAACACCACCACGTCGCCGACCACCGCGAACCCGGCCGCCGCGGCGACCGCGTCCGACATCGTGCCGGCGCGCAGTACCGGCACCCGACCCGCGATGGCTGCCTCCAGGGTCGGGGCCGTCTCACCGATCAGGACCGCCGCGCGGCACCGCCGGGCAATGGCATCGGCGAGGGGGAGATAGTCGAGTCCCTTGTCCTTGCCGCCGGCGATCAGGACGATGCGTGCCGGCGCGAAGGCATCCAGGGCAGCGATGGCCGCCATCGGAATCGTGGCCTGGGAGTCGTTCACCCACACCACGCCGCCCCGCTGCGCGACTCGCTCGAGCCGATGCGGGACGCCGCCGAAATGACGAATCCCGGCGGCGATCGCCTCGTTCGGCGTTCCGGCCAGCGACGCGCCGAGCGCCGCGGCCAGCGCGTCGGCCAGCGAATGTCGACCCGGGACCGGCATCTCCGACGCGGCCACCACCCGTTCGCCGCGGACGGTGAGCCAGCCATCGGTGAGGCGCGCCACGACCCAGTTGTCGGACGCCTCGAGGCCGTACCAGGCTATCGACGCCGCTGGCAGCGAGGCGCCGAGGTCGCGGCAACCGGGGTCATCGGCGTTCAGGACGACCCGTCCATGTCGAACCGTCAGCTCGGCCAGGCGAGCCTTCACGGTGCGGTAGGCCTCCTCGCTGCCGTGGCGATCGAGGTGGTCGGCGCCGATGTTGGTGTAGACCGCGACCTCGGCACCGCGGGTGATGGTCGGCAGCTGCAGCTCGGAGAGCTCGAGCACGGCCCAATCGTCCGGGCCGAGACGGGTGACCTCCTCGATCAGCGGCCGGCCGATGTTGCCGCCCAGCATGTGAGGCGTGCCTGCGGCGGTGAAGATGGCCCCGATCAGCGCGGTCGTGGTGGTCTTGCCCTTCGTCCCGGTCACCGCCAGGACCCGCGCCTTCGTCAGTCGGAGGAAGAGCTCGATCTCGCTCACCGTCTCGACGCCCCGTGCCGCCGCCTCGAGAAGCGCCGTCCGCAGCCACGCGTCGGTGGTCGGGAAGGTGGGCGAGATGCTGGGGCTGGTGACGAGCAGGTCCGCCGCATCGACGAGGGCCCGGGCGGCCTCCGGTGGGACCCCCAGCGCGAGATGCACCGGGCGGTCGCCGAGGGCATGCACCGCTTCGGCCAGCTCGGCGGGTGCGCGGCGGTCGTAGGCCGACACCTCCGCCCCCGCGTCCGCCAGCAGCCGCGCCACGGCGGTCCCGGAGCGGGCCAGGCCGAGCACCAGGGCGCGGCGCCCGCGCAGGTCCTCGAGCGTGGCGATCGGTGCAGTCATGGTCGTCATCGGTCCCGCTTACAGCCCGTGGACACTGGCGAGATAGATGCTGAAGCCGAGCAGGCCGGCGAGGGCGCCGACGATCCAGAAGCGAACGGTGATCTTCTCCTCGGCCCAGCCGATCAGCTCGAAGTGGTGTTGCAGTGGCGCCATCCGGAAGATGCGGCGACCGCGCAGGCGGAACGAGGCGACCTGCAGGACCACGCTCATGATGACCGCGAGGAAGACGAACCCGACCACGGCGAGGAGCGGCACCTGCCGCGTCATGGTTGCCACCACCGCGAGTGTGGCGCCCATCGCGAGCGCCCCGGAGTCGCCCAAGAAGAGCTGCGCGGGATGGACGTTGAACCAGAGGAAGCCCATCAGCGCGCCGATGATCAGGGCGCAGAAGATGGCCAGGTTGGCCTGCGACGGCTTGCCGTCGTCAACGGCCACCAGCGCGATCAGCAGGTAGGCGACGAAGCTGAAGATGAGCACCCCGCCGGCCAGCCCATCGAGTCCGTCGGTGAGGTTGACTGCGTTGCTCAGACCAACGATCACGAAGGCGATGAACAGGACGAAGATCAGCCCCCCGACCACGATCTCACCGGCGAACGGGATGTTCACCGAGTTGAACTCGAAATGTCGCTGGATGTACCACGCAGCCAGGACGGCCACCGCGGTCTGCCAGACCAGCTTGAACCGGCCGCGTACCCCGATCCCGGTGCGCGCGTTCACGAAGTCGTCGATCGCCCCCAGGATGGCCACGCCGACGAGGGCGAGCATCGGGGTCAGGGTCGAGGTGTCCTCGATGCGCATCGCCATGGCCAGGAACATGACCACGACGACCAGCAGCATCCCGCCCATGGTCGGGGTCCCGGCCTTGCTGTAATGGCCCTCCGGACCGTCGGAGCGGATCTGCTTGCCAAAGCCGAGGCGCTGGAGCAGGCCGATGTAGATCGGTCCGAGGAGCACCACGCCGGCGAACGCGGCGAGCAGGGCCACCACGATCGGCAGCACGCTAGCCTCCCCCGCCGGCCAGCGCGGTGACCAGCCGATCGAGCTCGATCCCGCGTGACCCCTTGACCAGCAGCAGGTCGCCCACCCCGGGCGCCAGCTCGCGCTCGACCACGGGGAGCGCCTCGTCCGCGTCGGCCGCGCCGCTGACCCTCCCCAGCCCGGCGTCGCGAGCTCCCTCACCGATCCAGCGACCGCGCTCGCCGACCACGACCAGCGCGTCAACCATCCGTGCCGCGCGCGCCCCGATGGCGCGATGCAGGCGCTCCTCGTCAGGCCCCAGCTCGAGCATGTCGCCCAGCACCGCGTACCGGCGACGCCCCGAGGCCAGTGGCGCCTCCGCCAGGAAGGCGAGCGCCGCCGCGACCGATTCCGGGGAGGCGTTGTAGGTGTCGTCGATGATCACCGTGCCGCCGGGCGTCTCGACGCGCGCCATCCGGTGCGGCGCCCGGCTTCCCCGCGCCAGGGCGGCCTCGACCTCGTCGAACGGGACGCCCACGTGCTCCGCGACGGCAATCGCCGCCAGCGCGTGCGGCACCAGGTGTCTGCCCGGCGTCGCGGAGATCAGCCGCCGGGTCGCCCACGGCGCGTTGAGGACGAAACTCGTGCCGTCGAGGCCCCGCGAGGTGACCTCGGTGGCCCGCACGTCGGCAGCCGGGCTGAGGCCGAAGGTGCGCACCCGCGCGCTCGTCGCATGCCGCATGGCCGCAACCCTGGGATCGTCGGCGTTCAGGACGGCAAGCCCATCGACGGGCAGAGCGGCGGGCAGCTCCTCCTTGGCGCGGCCGATCGCCGCCAGGCTGCCGGCCCGCTCGAGATGCGTTGGATGCACCGCCAGCACGACGCCGACCTCGGGCTGGGCGATCTCGGCCAGCCGGGCGATGTCCCCCTCCACGTACATGCCCATCTCCAGCACGGCAATCTCGTGCGCCGGCTCGAGGTTCAGCAGCGTCATCGGCAAGCCGGTCTCGCTGTTCAGGTTCCCTTCGCTGCGCAGGACGCGGAGCGACCGAGCGAGGACGTCGGCGACGATCTCCTTGGCGAGCGTCTTGCCCGTCGACCCGGTGATCCCCACCACCCGTACCCTGCTGCGGGCGCGCCACCAGGTGGCCAGCTCCTGGAGCGCCGTCAGCGGGTCCGGCACCTGCACGACTGCCGCGTCGTGATCCGGCGGCAGCTCCACCGGCCGGGCCACCAGCAGCATCGTGGCCCCGGCGCGCACGGCGTCCGCGGCGTAGTCATGGCCGTCGGCTCGCTCGCCGCGCAGCGCCACGAAGCAGGAGCCCGGGATGACCGATCGCGAGTCGACCGCAGCGGTGGCGAACGAGGTCACATGCGTCGTCCCGAGGAGGCGGCCGCCGGTGGCGGCCAGGAGGTCATCGAGGCGGATCGACGGTGGCACGCGGCTCCCTGCAGAGGCTTCGATCGAGTCTACCAGCCTCATCTTGCCGCCACCGAATCGAGCCTTCGGTCGGGAGGGATGGCCAGGTACTCGAAGATCTGGGGGGCGAGGTGCCGGAAGAGACTGACGGGCGTCTGGGCCATCTTGTACAGGCCCCAGGTGAAGGGCCGATGGATGAGGATCAGCGACACGTAGCGTGGCTCCGAAGCGGGCAGGATCGATACGAAGGACGAATCGATCCAGCCATGCTGGTAGACCATGCGTGTCTGCATCTCGTAGATCGGGTTCCCGGCGGAATCGGTGCCGACCTGCACATTCTTGGTCTCAGGGCCAGCGATCTCGGCCGTGCCCGTCTTGCCCGCGATCGAGTAGCCGGGGATGACCGCCGGCTGGGCGATCCCGTTGTCGACCGCCTCGGTCAGCAGCCGGAGCACGGTGTGGGCCGTCTCCTCGCGCATCACCCGCTCGCCGTGCTGCACGTCGGGGGGGTGATGCACACCGTCAGGCCCGGTCCAGCCGGCGATCACGTGGGGCGTGACGAGG
>JBBDNI010000069.1:0-9873 GCA_040877645.1 Chloroflexota bacterium | reverse complement strand
CTCACGCTCAGAGCACAGCGGATAGGGTGGGTGGACTTAAAAGTCCCCTGCTCTAACCACTGAGCTAACGGCCCGGCGCTGAGGATACCGGTCGGTCTCGCAGAGAGCGTGCCATCATCGGATCATGCGTCACGTCCTGCTGTGGATGGCCCGCAGCCGCTTCCTGAAGCGATGGCTGCCGCGCCTCTGGTTCGTGCGGAGAGCCACCCGCCGCTTCATGCCCGGCGAGACGGTTGAGGAGGCGCTCGACGCGGCCGAGGCGTTCCGCCCGCTGGGGATCGGCATCCTGTTCACCCACCTTGGCGAGAACCTGACCGACTTGGCCGATGCCCAGGCGGTGGCCGATCACTACCACGACCTGCTCGACAAGATCGGCGCGCGCGGCCTGGACGCCGAGATCAGCGCCAAGCCCACGCAGCTCGGGCTGGACCTCGATCGCGAGGCCACGCTGGCGCACCTGGGCCGCCTCGCCCGCCGAGCGGCCGAGATGGATCGCCTGCTCTGGCTCGACATGGAGGGCAGCGCCTACACGGATGCCACGCTCGACCTGTATCGGTCCCTGAAGGAGATTCAGCCCAACATCGGGATCTGCCTGCAGGCCTACCTGCGACGCACCCCTGCCGATATCCATGCCCTGCTGCCGCTCAAGCCGGCGATCCGCCTGGTGAAGGGCGCCTACGACGAGCCGGCCACCATCGCGTTCCGCAGGAAGGACGAGGTCAACGCCGCCTATCAGTCGCTCTGCGTGCTGATGCTGCCGTACGCGGGTCGTGGCGAGCTGCGGCTGGGCGTCGGGACGCACGACACGGCCCTGATCGAGCGAGTGGCGGAGTACGCCACGGGAGCTGGCATCGGCAAGGACGCCTTCGAGGTGGAGATGCTGTACGGCATCCGCGCCGACCAGCAGCGGCGCCTCGCGGCCGAGGGCTACCGGGTGCTGACCCTGATCGCCTACGGCGAGGCGTGGTATCCGTGGTACATGCGTCGGCTGGCCGAGCGGCCGGCCAACGTGTGGTTCGCGATGCGCCAGATCTTCGGATAGGAGCCCCATGCGAGTCCTGCTCGTCGGCGTGGGGACGGTGGGTGAGGCGATCGCTCGCATGAGCGCCCAGCGTGACTGGTGCGAGGCGATGGTCCTGGCCGACTACGACGTGGGTCGCGCCGCGGCGCTGGCAGCCGAGGTCGACGGCGGCGAGCGCTTCCCCGTGGAGCAGATCGACGCACGCGATGCGGGCGCGGTGGCCGAGCTGGCGCGGCGCCATCGGGTCGACCTGGTCATGAATGCCGTCGACCCGCGGTTCGTGATGCCGATCTTCGACGGGGCCCTCACTGCAGGCGCGAACTACATGGACATGGCGGTCAGCCTGTCGCGGCCGCACCCCGACGATCCGTTCTCGCGGCCCGGCGTCAAGCTTGGCGACGAGCAGTTCGCGCGGTCGGGGGAGTGGGAGCGGGCCGGCCGGCTGGCGTTGCTGGGGATGGGCATGGACCCCGGCCTGACCGACGTCTTCGCTGCACACGCCGCCAAGCACCTCTTCGACGAGGTGCACGAGATACATATCCGCGACGGCGGCGACCTGCACATCCCCGGCTATGCCTTCGCACCGGTCTTCAGCATCTGGACCACCATCGAGGAGTGCCTCAACCCGCCGGTGGAGTGGGACGGGGACCGTGGTGACTGGATCACGACCCAGCCGTTCAGCGCCCCCGAAGCGTTTCCGTTCCCGGAGGGGATCGGGCCGGTGGAGTGCGTCAACGTCGAGCACGAGGAGGTGCTGCTGGTACCCCGCTATCTGAAGGGCGTGAAACGCGTCACGTTCAAGTACGCGCTGGGCAGCGACTTCATTGCAAAGCTGCAGTTCCTGCACGACATCGGCCTCGATCGCGTGGACCCGGTGAAGGTGCGCGGGGTGGAGGTCTCGCCACGCGACGTGGTCGCGGCGGTAGTGCCGGATCCGATCACCATGGGCGACAAGATGGTCGGCCGAGCGGTGGTGGGGACCTGGATCATCGGCACCAAGGATGGCAAGCCACGCGAAGTCTTCCTGTACCAGATGGCCGATGCCGCCGAGACGCTGCGCTCCACCGGCTCGCAGGTGGTCGGCTGGCAGACCGGCTTCAACCCGGTGCTCGCCATGGAGCTGCTCAGCTCGGGCGCCTGGTCGGGGATCGGGGTGCATGCGCCGGAGGCCTTCGACCCGGATCCCTACCTGGCCCTCATGGACCGATATGGGATCCACCACGCCATGGTCGAGATGGAGCCGGGGGCTCACCAGCCGACCTGAGACGGTCCGCCTAGACTGGACCCCTCACCAAGCAGGAGACAGACCGATGAACGTTGACGAGTTGCTGAGCGGCGCGCGCGACGTGATGACCGTGAAGCGGGTGTACGGCGACCCGATCGAGCGCGACGGGATCCTGGTCATCCCCGCGGCGAACGTGGTCGGCGGTGGCGGTGGCGGCGGCGACAACGAGAACAACGGCGGCGGAGGATTCGGCGTCTCCTCGACCCCGGCCGGCGCCTGGATCATCCGCGACGGCCAGGTCTCCTGGGAGCCGGCTGTGGACGCCACCCGCCTCGGCACCCTGGGAATGGTGGTCGCGATCGTCTTTCTGCTGACTGTCCGCTCGATCGCCAAGGCCAACGCAAGAGCACGCGAGAAAGCTGCCAAGCGCTGACACACGCGAACGCCGCCTGGCGGGAGGCGGCGTTCGTAACTGGGGGACTGTGGTTGCGGGGGACGGATTCGAACCGACGACCTTCGGGTTATGAGCCCGACGAGCTACCACTGCTCCACCCCGCGTCGCCATCCTACGCACCGCGCCGCCATCGGTCAAACATTCAGAATGCACGCCACATGACCGATGAACCCTTCGGGCTGCACCAGATCGGGCAGATCCGGATCCAGGTCACCGATGTCGATCGGGCCGTTGCCTTCTACCGCGACGCCCTGGGCATGGCCTTCCTGTACGCCTTCCCGGGGATGGGGTTCTTCGATGTCGATGGCGTGCGCCTGATGCTCGTCGAGCCCGAGGGCAGGGCGTTCGGTGGCGAGTCGGCGATCTACTACCGGGTCGACGACATTGGCTCCGCGGTGAAGACCCTGGAGGCTCGCGGCGTGACCTTTGACGACCAGCCGCACGTGGTCCATCGAGACCCCGCCTACGACCTGTGGATGGCCTTCTTCCGCGATCCGGACGGCAATATCCTGGCGCTGATGAGCGAGGTGCCCACCGCATAGCGTCGGCTACAATGCCGCCGGGTTCGCCCCGTCGCGACCCGTCCCGTCTGATGCGACCGATGCGAGGCAGCGCACGCCGATGGCCGTGAACCCGAAGAAGCTGCGACCCTACGATCAGGCGCCCAGGGTCCGTGCGCCGATCATCCCGGCAGCACCCGATAACGCCGCCACCGCCTTCCTCGTCGCCGGGCTGGTCTGGTTCATGCTCGCCACCGGCATCGGGGTGCTATGGGTCGCCATGCGGCTCTTCCCCGAGCAGCTCGCGTTGAACCTCAAGATGCCGATGCTCAATGGCGTTATCACTGTCGAGTTCGACCAGACCTCGGTGGGATCCGGCTTCTGGAACTCGCTGCTGTATGGGTGGCTGGCCAATGCCGGCCTCGGTGCGATCTTCTTCATCACGCCGAGGCTGCTCGGCCGTCGCCTGGTGGCGGAGCCGATCGCGATGCTCTCGGCGGTTGTCTGGAATATCGGTCTGCTGGCCGGGCTGACCGCCATCTACGTGCCGCAGGTCGCCGCCAGCGGCTCGCTGATGGAGTACCCGCTGCCCGTCGATGGAGTGCTCTTGCTGGCGCTGCTGCTGGCCAACGACTCCTTCTGGCGCACCCTGCTCACCGCGCGCGACAGGTCGCCGTACGTGAGCATCTGGTATTTCGGAGCCGCCCTGGCCGCATTCACGGGCCTGTACGGGCTCGCGACGCTGGCGCCGCTGTTCAACCTCTCGGCAGCCGGCGACGCCCTGGCCAACGGCTTCTATGCCCGCGCGCTGGAGACGCTGTGGGTGACCGGGCTGGCCGTCGGAACGCTCTACTACGTCATCCCGCGGGCGACCGGCAATCCGCTCTACTCGTCGGGGCTGGCGATCATGGCCTGGGTCCTGTGGCTCGGGCTGGCGACGCTGGCACCGCTCGATGCGCTGGTCGACACCTCCGTCCCGCTCGTGATCACCCAGATCGGCAATGTGGCCACCTTCCTGCTCGTGGTCCCTGCCTTCCTGGTCGTCGCCAACCTGTTCCAGACCATCAACGGCCGTTGGACGTTGATCCTGTCGCCGGGCACCCTTCCGTTCGCGGTGGTGGCGCTCACCTTCCTGGCCGCGACCGCCATGCTCGGGGCGATCGGCTCGCTCGGATCCGTGCAGGCCCTCGTCCGCGGCACGGATTGGGGCGTCGGGGTTCGGCTGTGGGTCTTCTTCGGCACGGCCTCGCTCGCCTTCCTGGCGCTCGCCGACCACGCCTTCCCGCGCTTGCTGCGACGTGACTGGGGCGGCGCCCTGCTGGCCGAGGCAAGCCTGTGGGCCGCGTTCGCCGGCACGGCTCTGGCCGGCCTGGCGCTGATCGCGGGTGGCATAGTCCATGGCTCGCTGCTGACCCAGGCAGCCGCAGCCGACGAGATCACCGGCACCCTCTTCTGGTTCCGGCTGGTCCTGGGTGGCGGGGTCAGCCTGATCGGGTTGGCCGCGATCATCGTCACGCTCAATGTCTTCCTGATGTACACCAGCGCGCGTCGCGCCGACTACGCGCTCGTCGGCGAGGCGGTTCCGGCGGCGGGCCACTGAGCCGATGACGGTCCACACCCCGATCGAGTCCCGGACGCGCGGCATCCCGGCCTGGGGGCTGGCCCTGACGGGCAGCGTCTTTCTGGCAGGTGCCGTGCTCTTCGCGACGAACCTGGGCGGCGAGAACCCGCCGATCATCGGTACGCCGGTTCCCTCTGGCGGCGCGCCCCTCGACGCCGTTGGCATCATCCGTGCCGCCGGCTGCCAGGCCTGTCACGGGCCGGACCTGGCCGGCACGGGCGACTTCCCGAGTCTGCACGGGGTCAAGGACGGGCCGGTGAGCGAGAACCTCCAGCAGCTGGGCACCGACCATCCCGATGACTGGGCGATCCTGTGGATCGCCGGGACCGACCCGCTGGTGGTCGGCCTCGACCGCGGCGGCATGCCCGCCTTTGGCGACACGCTCAGCCCGGAGGAGATCGCCGCGGTCGTCGAGCACCTGAAGTCCTTGCCGTGACCGATCCGGCCGCGAGGCCGGCACGAACGGTCCCGGTCCTCATCGGCGGGGACGAGATGGCCCGCATCGACGAGGCCGCCGTAAGCCTGGGCCTGTCGCCCGATGCCCTGATGGAGAGCGCCGGCGCCGCAGTCACCGAGCTGGCGCTGGCTGAGCTGAGCGCCGTCGCCGAGCCCGCGGCCGGACCCGGCGGTCCCCTCGCGGCGCCCCCGCTGGCGGTCGTGCTGTGCGGCCCGGGCAACAACGGCGGCGATGGGTTCGTGGTGGCTCGCCGGCTCGCGGCGGCGGGCCGTCAGGTGACCGTGGTGCTGGTCGGGGATCCGGCGCACCTCACCGCGACCGCCGCGGCCCATAACTGGGCTCTGCTGCAGGCGATCGCATCGGCCGGGTCGCTGTCGCTCTTCGTCGCGCCCACCCCGCAGCTGCTCCTCCAGCTCCGGGCTCGCCTGTCCGGCGCCAGCCTGCTGATCGACGCGCTGCTGGGCAGCGGCGCGTCGGGGCCGCTGCGCGAGCCGATCTCCAGCGCCGTCGACCTGCTGAACGCGATCGTCACCCACGCCCGCGCCGCCGGCCGCCCCTGCCGCGTGCTGGCCATCGACACGCCGACGCTCGTCGATCTGACCGACGGATCGCACTCGGACCCGGTGGTCGCGGCCGACCTGACGGTGACCTTCCATCGGGCCAAGGCGGGGTTCGCGCTGGATCCGGAGGCCCGTCGCCTGGCGGGCCGCTACTTCGTGGCGCCGATCGGCATCCCGCTGGAGGCGGAGGAGGGGATCGTCCCGCCCGACGGTGAATTTCCGCCGGCGCGCATCACCCAGGTCAACTGGCAGGAGCCAGTGGGCGGCTAGGCGGGGCTGCTTCCCGGCTTGACGAGCGGGTCTCCGGCCTTGCACGCAGGACAGTCGGCCGCGTCCCAGGATCCGATCTCGATCCGCCCCAGCGAGACGATCGGGCAGCCGATCTCCACCGGCCCGGTCGAGCGGTCGACGATGACCGCCGCGACGAGCGGCTCGGCACCCGCGACCCGCACCGCCTGCAGCGTCTCGGCCAGGGAGGCGCCGGTGGTCAGGATGTCGTCGACCAGCACGACCCGCTCCTCGGGTCCGACCGGCCAGCCCCGGCGCAGCCCCCGCGTGCCGCGCTCCATCGGCTCCGCGAAGACGCCGCGCACCGTGCGGCCCAGCGTCGCCTCCAGCTGCCGAGCGGTTTCGAGGGAGAGCAGCGCCCCGCCGGTGGTCGGGCCGACCACCAGGGTCGGGTCGCGATCGATCAGGGCCTCCGCCAGGCGGCGCCCGATCTCCACCGCCAGCACCGGGTACTGGAGCACGGCGAACTTCTCGAGGTAGCGATCCGAGTGGCGGCCGCTCCTCAGCAGGAAGTGCCCGTGGCGCAGGGCGCCGGCCGCCGCGAAGAGCTCCTCGATGCTGGCGCTGCCCAGCGCGGCGCCCTCTGGCAGAACGTCGGTGCGCGGCGGAGCGACCGGGATCGATTCCATCGGCCTACTCGTAGACGGCGGTGAAGTCGACCGCCGGGTAGCGCTCGGTGAGGGCATCGGTGACCCATTGCAGGACATCGGTCGGGTCGTATACGTCGGCGATGGTGCGCGCGTCGGTCACGGTCAGCCCGACCCGGTGCGGCTCCTCGGTGAGCGCCGTGCCCTGCGGCATGTCCGACAGGTCGAGGCTGGTCTCGAAGCGACCATCCGAGCGCAGCAACAGGGTGTCGCTCTCCTCGTCGAGCAGGACAAGGTCGCCTGTGCGCTTCAACACCTCCTCGGCGTTGGCGGCGAACTCGCGCAGCACCTGCTTCTGCTGGTCACCGATCTGGGTCCGATACGCATCGGCCAGCTGCCAGAGCCGCTGCGCGGCGATCGTCTCCTGCTGCGTGCTCGGCAGACCGGCCTGCCAGTCCTCGTCGTGCGGCTCCTCAGCGGCGACCTCCTCGTGGGTCGCCAGCTCATCCGCCGGGATCAGGTGGTTCACCGGGTCGCGGGCCGCCTCGACGAACCAGGAGAGGATGTCGTTCAGGTTGTAGAGCTCGATCACCTCGCTCACGGCGTCGACGGTCTGCTCCTCGTCATACCACTCCGAATCGGCCGGATCCTGGTAGGTGAGGCGCGTGGTCCAGATCTCGTCAACCGGGTCGAAGAGCAGGTAATCCTGCTCGTCGTCGACGAGCTTGATCGGACCGATCTCGCGCAGTCGCTCGCGGTTGGCATCCAGAAAGCGGCGCAGCTGCTCGGTCGCCTCGTAGACGAAGTCGCGGCGCTCGAGCTCGGCCTCCTCCGCCAGCTCGCGGAGCGCTGAAATGCGAGGCGCCGCCGTCACGGCTTGTACTCGAGATCGGGACCCATCCGCTCGCGGAGGAACATGATGTGTTTCTTGTCGAAGATCGACTCGGCCACCCGATGGCCCAGCCCCCGCGCCGACGGGTCGGCGTACAGCCGATCGAGAACCGCGTAGTTAGGCAGGTCGAGGATCAGCACGTTGTTCCATTCTGATCCCTCGGTGACATTGAACCAGCCGATGAAGTGGATCCCGTACTCCTCCTCGTAGCGGCGCATCGTCTTCGGGAAGAAGTGGCGCATGCCGCGCTTGAAGAGCGCGTCGCGGCCCTTGCGCACGTTGAAGAAGGTGACCATCAGGGGCATCAGTCGCCCTTCGCTTCCTGGCCTGGGGGCTGAGTGGGCGCCTCGTCCGACGCCTGCTCGACGGGGTCGGTGCTGATCACGCGCGGGGTGGTGCGGGCCGCTCCCGAACTCCGGCCCCGACCGCGTCGTCGATCGGCGAAGAAGACCCGGAGCAGGAAGACGCTGGTCATGCTGATGAAGAAGAGCAGGATCATGTCGACGAGGAGCAGCGTGACGAGCAGGGGGACCGGCCAGTTGAGGCTGAACAGGCCGACCGGGATGAGCAGCAGGATCCCCGCGAAGAAGATCGCCTGCCAGATGAAGCAACCGAACCCGGGTCCCTCATTCGGATCGAGTTCCTCGTTGGTGCGGGTCGACATCCATTGCTCGCTGCGGGGTGGGCGGTGCGCATGGTCCCACATCCAGCATGCGATCGCTCCCCCCGGGGTGGGGCTCAGCCGATGGCATCCAACCCGTCGCGGTACGTGATCCGCCCCCCGGCGACCGTCATCCGCACCACGCCCGGCAGCTCCATCCCGAGCAACGGCGTGTTCGACGAGGCCGATGCCAACGCTGTGGCCTCCACCCTCCAGCGCGCCGCCGGGTCGAAGATCACCAGGTCGGCCAACTGACCCAATTCGATTGGCCTCGCCTCGCCGATCATCTCCGCCGGCCGCGTCGCAAGCGCCCTGATCAGGACTGGGAGCGTGAGCCGGCCGGCGTCGACGGCAGCCAGCCCGAGTGAGAGGGCCGTCTCCAGGCCGATCATTCCCGGGGCGGCGGCTCCGAACTCGACGCTCTTGCGCTCGCTGGGGTGGGGGGCATGGTCCGTCGCGATGGCGTCGATCGCGCCGTCGGCCACGCCCGCCAGCAGGGCGAGGGCATCCTCCCGCGAAGCGAGCGGCGGGTTGACGCGGCAGGCGGAGTCGTACGCGTGGGCGGCGTCCAGCGGCGCGCTGAACGGGTCAGCGCCCACGCCGACCGGCTCGTCCCACGCGAACGAGCGGTCGCCGGCGACCCACGCGTCGGTGAGCGCGAGATGGTGCGGCGTCACGTCGCAGGTCACCCTGATGCCGCGCTCCTTGGCATGGCGGATGGCCGTCAGCGCAGCCGCCGTCGAGAGGTGCGTGAAGTGGACCCAGCCGCCAGTCTCCTCGGCCAGGGCGACATCGCGCTCGACGATTGACAGCTCTGCGCTCGCCGGCCAGCCGGCAAGCCCCAGGCGCGTCGCAATGGCCCCGGAGCGCATGACGGTGCCGGCCGCCGCGCCGGGGTCCTCGGCGTGCTCGATCAGCGGCAGGCCGAGCGGCTGGAGGTGGGCGAGCAGGCTGCGGGCGACGCGCTCGTCGGTCACGGCTGCTCCATCGTCGGAGACCCCCACGATGCCAGCCGTGGCCAGCTCCTGGGCGTCGGTGATCCGCTCACCGTCGCGCCCCCGGGTCGCGGCGGCGATCACCCGGACGCGGCAGGCAGCCCCGCGCGCTGCTGCGGTGACCCAGGCCACGCGGTCCGCCGCATCGAGCGGGGGATCGGTGTTCGGCATGGCGCAGATCGTGGTGAAGCCGCCGTGCGCCGCCGCCCTGGCCCCGCTCTCGATCGTCTCGGCGCGCTCCATGCCCGGCTCGCGCAGATGGGCATGGAGGTCGCACAGCCCCGGAGCGGCGACGAGGCCGGTCGCTTCGAATCGCTCGGCGTCGCTCGGGACCGCAGTCGGATCGGCCAGCCGACCATCGACGATGGCGAGGTCTCCCACTCGATCGGTCCCCGCCGCCGGATCGATGATCCGGATCCCGGTCAGCAGCATCGTCGCCGGATCGATGATCCGGATCCCGGTCAGCAGCATCGTCGCCGGCGGGTCGTCGAGCGACCCGAACGTGCTCATCGGGCCAGGAGGGAGAGGACCGCCATGCGCATCGGGACGCCGTTGGCGACCTGTGTTCCGATGAGACTCCGCACGCTCCCCGCCAGCTCGGCGGTGATCTCG
>JBBDNI010000068.1:0-9981 GCA_040877645.1 Chloroflexota bacterium | reverse complement strand
CCCTGCTGATCGGCTTCGCGCTCGACCAGCAGGTGACGGTGCAGAAGGCGTTCTCCGGTCCGGCCGAGCTGCGACGCAGGATCGGCCACCTGGATGCCGCGCGGATCTCCGCGATGGACTCCGCCGAGCTGGATGCCATCTTCCGACAGCGCCCCGCTCTGCACCGCTTCCCCGGCGCCATGGCGGGACGGGTGCAGGCGCTGTGCGCGTTCGTGGCGCAGGAGTACGGCGGCGACGCGCAGCGGGTGTGGAGCGAGGCTCGGGACGGCCGCGACCTGCAGGCCCGGCTCCTTGCGCTGCCATCGATCGGCGAGATGAAGGCACGCTCGCTGCTGGCGATCCTGGGCAGGCGGTTCCGCGTCGAGGTCCCCGGCATGGACGCCGTGATGCCGACGCACCCGACCCTCGGCGACGTCGATTCAGCCGAGGCGCTGGCCAGCTACCAGGCGGGGAAACGGGCCTACAAGGCGGCCATGCGAGCCGCGGGGTCGAAGCCTCCGAAATAGGAAGGAGGCCGGACGTGGGCACTCGCCGGCCTCCTCGTTCGCCGCATCGCCGTCGGTCATGGACCGAGGCGCGCGGTGACAGGTCGCATCATACGAATAGGACCCCCGACGTCACTAGTACTTTGAGGCCGAGCTGTGCTCAGGCGACATCCCATGCCAGCGGCATGTTGTCGGTCAGCCGCGTGCGCCCGATCCAGACCGCCACCAGCGCCAGGGCAGGGCCGGTGACGCGGCGCAGCTCGGCCAGGGTCGCCGCATCGGCCACGCTGATGTAGTCGGGGCGAGCCATCGACTCGGCGGCGATCACGTCCGTCATCCGCGCCCGCAGCACCTCGGCCGAGCGCTCGCCCGACTCGTAGGCGGCCTTCGCGGCGTTCAGCGCGGCGAAGAGGCAGGTGGCGGCGTGGCGCTCCTCGATCGAGAGCTGGGCATTGGAGCTCGACAGGGCCAGCCCATCGGCCTCCCGGATCGTCGGGCAGACGACCATCTCCACGTTCATGAACAGGTCGCGCATCATGCGGCGCAGGATCACGACCTGCTGTGCGTGGCGCTGCCCGATGTAGAGGCTGGCGGGACCGACCAGGTGCAGCATCTTGAGCATCACCGTGGTCAGTCCGTCCAGGTGCCCCGGCCGCGACGCACCCTCGAGCTGGCGCGTCAGCCCTTCGACGGTGACGCGGGTGACGTCCTCCGCCGGGTAGAGCGTGGTCACCTCCGGCACGAAGGCGAAGTCTGCGCCGTCGCGCTCGAGTAGGGCCAGCTCGCGATGTTCGTCCCGATAGGTCGGGCTGTTCTCGTCCAGGGTCGGGAAGTCGCCGGGGTTGACGAAGCAGCTGACCACTACGCAGCCGTTCTCCGCCTTCGCCCGACGCACCAGCGACAGCTGCCCGTCGTGCAGGACGCCCATGGTGGGCACGAAGCCGACCGAGTCGCCCCCCAGCCGCCGCTCCAGGATCGCCGCGCGCAGCTCCGGGACCGTGCGCAGGATCTGCACGGTCAGCGGCGGCGCGAGCGAGCGGGCCGGGCCGGACCCTCCGCCGGGTGAGCCTTCCGGTAGCGGTCCACGATCAGGTCCCACAGGCGCTCGGCAACCTGGCGCTTGGGGAGCATCGGCCAGTCGCTGAGGACACCCTCTGAACCGAAGACGGTCACTTTGTTCTCGTCCGAGCCGATCGCGTCGAAGGGGCCACCGACGGTGTTTCCGACGATCAGGTCGAGCCCTTTGTCGCGGAGCTTGCTCCGCGCGTTGGCCTCGAGGTCGTCGCTCTCCGCGGCGAAACCGATCAGGAACGGCCGGGTGCCGTCGGCCATCTCGCCAACCTCGGCGATGATGTCCGGGTTCGGCACGAGGTCGATCTGGAGCGCCGCGGCGTCGCGCTTGATCTTGCGGCTGCTGGCCCGTTTCGGGGCGAAGTCGGCGACGGCAGCGGCCATCACCAGGAGATCGGCCGCGGGTGCCGCGCGCAGCACGGCCTGGCGCATCTCGGCAGCGGTCGGTGCCTCGACCACCGTCACGCCGCGCGGCGGTGGCACGCTCATGACCCCGGCCACCAGCGTCACCGTGGCGCCGCGGTCGCGCGCCGCTTCGGCGATGGCCACGCCCATCTTCCCGCTGCTCCGGTTGCCGATGAAGCGGACCGGGTCGATCGGCTCGCGCGTGCCGCCGGCGCTGACCACCACGTGCAGCCCGTCAAGGTCACCGGCGCGCGCGAAGAGCCCCTCGACCGCCTCGACGATCACCTCCGGCTCAGCGAGGCGGCCGACGCCGGTGAGGCCACTGGCCAGCGCGCCGACCTGGGGCTCCAGGATCCGGTGGCCGAAGCCGCGCAACGTCTCGATATTGCGCTGCGTGGCGGGATGGGTCCACATGCCCGCATCCATGGCGGGTGCCACGATCGTCGGGGCGCGGCTCGCCAGGGCCATGGCCGAGACCGCACTGCCGGCAGCCCCGGCCGCCAGCTCAGCCAGCAGGTTGGCGGTGGCCGGCGCGATGACGATCGCGTCCGCCCCCTCGGCCAGTTCCACGTGGGCGATCTGCGAATCCGCATCGAGCGCCATGAGGTCGCTCACCACCGGGCGATGCGTGAGGGAGGCGAAGGTCAGCGGCGTGACGAACTGGGTCGCCCCCGGGGTCATGGCCACGTCCACGATCGCGCCGCGCTCGGCGAGCAGCCGGACCAGCGAGACGGCCTTGTAGGCGGCGATGCTGCCGGCCACGCCGACAACGATCCGACGGCCGGCCAGCGGGCCGCGTTCGTCAGTCATCGGCTCGACCCGGGCTGACCCGCTCCGGCGACGCCAGCATGGGTGGCATCGAGGCCGGGCGGATGGCGTCGTGGGCGTAGCGGATGCCGCGCAGGGTGAGATCCGGCTCGATCGCGTCGACCCCCGGCACCTCGCGCAGCCACGGCTCATGCGTGTAGCCGCCCGTGGCGATGACGGTCACCCGGCTGCCGCCAGGGGAGCGCTCCACCAGCTCGCCCCGCAGCGCGGTCAGCAGACCGCTCACCAGGCCGATGTAGCCGAGCACGGTGCCGCTCTGCATGGCGTGGATCGTGTTGGTGCCGATGGCGCGCGACGGCCGGGCAAGCTCGATGCGCGGCAGCTTGCTGGCGGAGCCGACCAGGGCCTCGAGCGACAGGCCAAGGCCCGGCGCGATCGCACCGCCGATGTAGGCGCCCTCGGCGCTGAGCACGTCGAAGTTGGTGCTGGTACCGAGGTCGAGCACGATCGCCGGTCCGCCGTACTCGGTGCGCGCCGCCAGCGCGTTGCAGAGGCGGTCAGCGCCGGCCTCGGACGGACGGTCGATCTCGATCGCGAGCGTGCCCGCCAGCGAGCCAGCGTCGACGTTCACGGGCTCGAGTCCGATTCGTGAGCGCACGAAGCGCTCGAAGGTGCCGGTCAGGGGTGGCACGACCGACGCGAGGGCCACCGCGTCGAGCTGCCGGAGCTGGTGGCCGTCCAGCGCGAGCAGGCCGGCGGTCAGGGTCGCAACCTCGTCGGGGGTAGCGGTCGCCCGGGTGCTGGCCCGCCACGATCCGACCAGCGCGCCGTCCGCAAAGAGGCCGAGCGTGAGGTTGGTGTTGCCGATATCCACGGCGAGGAGCTGCACGCGCCACATGCTAGCAGCCGATCCGCGGCCTCCCGCACCCATGGACCGGTGCTAGACTCGCCCGCGATCCCCCCACACCGGCACCTTGGGTGAGCGAGCCGATGACCGAGGCGCGAGCCAAGCTCTACATCAACACCGGCGTCGTCACCGACAAGAGCGACATGTACAACCTGCTGCGCCCGCTGCTGAAGCAGACCGTCAGCTACACGTACCGGCGCGGGGCACAGGTGACCGACAGCGGCACCGGCTGGGTCGAGCGCATCGTCGTCGACCATCCCGAGATCGCCAGCTATTTCACCCCGCTCTCAATCTGCCTCAACCTCGACTCCTTCGACTACCTCCAGTTCGACACGACGTCCGATCAGCTGCTGGTCTATACGCTCGTGATCGGCGAGGAGCGGGTCGTGCTCGAGTTCGCCGCCACCGCCCCGCAGCCAGGTGGGCTCGACGAGCCTGATGAGGCGCGAGCGCTGCCCCGCAGCGCCGACGAGCTGGCGCGCGACCTTCGCTTCATCCAGATGGAGCTGCTCATGTCGCCCGAGGCGAGTGACGACGACGAGGACGCCTAGCGTGGCGTCCGGCCTGACAGCCGGACGGGCCCGGGCGCGGAACGCCCTCCCGTATCAGCGCAGCATCCTGCCGAATGGCCTCAGGGTCCTCACCCAGGAGGTGCCCAGCGCCCGCTCGGTGGCGGTCGGCCTCTTCGTCGGAGTCGGGTCGCGCTACGAGGACGAGGCCCACGCCGGCCTGTCGCACCTCCTCGAGCACCTCGTCTTCAAGGGAACGCGACGCCACCCCGATCCCGGCGGCCTGTCGGAGGTGGTGGAAGGGTCCGGCGGCAGCGTCAATGCCTCGACCGACCGGGAGCTGACGATCTACAGCGCTCGCGTCCCTGCCGCAGCCGCCGATCGGGCCCTGGAGGTGGTGGCCGACCTCGTCCTCGCCCCGCTCCTTCGGCGCCGAGACCTGGCGGCCGAGAAGCCGGTCATCCTGGATGAGATCCGGATGTACGTCGACTCGCCGAGCGACCACGTCTTCAGCCTGTTCGAGGCCTTGTTGTTCGGCCGCCATCCGCTCGGTCGCGAGATCGCCGGCACGCCGAGCGGCGTGCGCCGGGCACGCCACGATGCAGTCGTCGAGCATTGGGCCCGCTGGTATCGCCCCGAGCACCTCGTCCTGGCGGCCGCCGGCGCCGTCCGCCACGACGATGTGCTGGCCACGGCCGGCGGCTGGTTCGGGTCGGAGGACCCGCCGCGCGTCGCCGTGCTGCCGGCCGCGCTCGAGCCTCCCGCGCCCAGCCCTCCTGGCTCGCTGCGGGTCGCCTTCCGCAGGCTCGGGCAGGGCAACCTGTGCATCGGCATGGCCGGCGTCTCCCGTGGCCATCCCGACCGTTGGGCGCTCGACCTGCTTGGCGCGGTCCTCGGCGACGGGATGAGCAGCCGGCTCTTCCTGGAGCTGCGTGAGCGGCGCTCGCTGGTGTATGACGTCTCGACCTTCGGAGCCACCTTTGCCGACTGCGGAACCTTCGGCGTGCACGCAGGGTTCCATCCGGACCAGGCGGACGCCGTGGTGGGAGCAATCCTGGACGAACTCGAGCGCGTGGTCCAGGACCCGGTCACCGACGCCGAGCTGGAGCGGGCGCGCTCCTATACCCGCGGGCGGCTGCTGCTGCGCATGGAGGAGACCGGATCGGTCGCCGCCTGGCTGGGTGTCGGCGAGAGCCTGCTGCCCCGAATCATGACCGTCGACGAGGTGATCGAGCACCTCGAGGCGGTCAGCGTCGAGGACCTGCTGCGCGTGGCGCGAACGTACTCCCGGCCTGACCTTGCGCGCATGGCGGTCCTCGGCCCCTTCAGATCACGCCGGCGATTCGAGCGCATGCTGCACCGATGACGGAGCGCGTCCGACCGGCGTCCGACCGATGGGAGCCGCCGATCGTGGTCGACCTGCTGCCCGACGAGCTGGCCCTGGCTCGGGCGCAGCTGGCATCCGGGCTGTACGGGCTGGCCGAGGGGGTCCTGGTCCGCCTGATCGCCGGCCTCGAGGCGGCCGGAAAGGGAGGCCTCGAAGAGCTGGATGTCGCACGCACCATGCTCGGCGAGTCGCTCTGGCGGCAGGGTCGCCCACTGGCCGCCGGTGCCGCCGTCGCGACGATCCGCAGCGGCAGCCTCGAACGGCGGCGTCCGATCGTGATGCTGATCGAGGCCGAGGCACTGGCCGCCGCGGGCGACCCGGACCGGGCGGCGAGGCTGGCCGAGCGCGTCGTGTCGTCGATCGGCGTCGACGAGGCGTGGAAGCTGCGAGGCGGGGTACCGAGCCGGATCACCTGGCCGGCGCCACCTTCGCTGCGGGTGACGCGCCGGTCCGAGCCGTCCACCCCCGGCGCGCCACCGCCCACCCCAACGCCGGAGCGGATCGCAGCCGCCCATGGCCGCCTCGAGGCCGCCGGGCAGGCGTTCGAAGCCGGGGAGCTGGCGGAGGGCGACAAGCTGCTGGCCGCGGCGCTGCGGCTCGATCCTCGGCTTGGGCACGACGCGGTGGCGATCCTGGAGACCACCCTGGACGAGGAGCCGAGCGCGGACCGTCTGCTACTCTACGGCGACCTCTTGCGCGCCGCGGGCCGCGAGGCCGAGGCCACCGCCGCCTTCGACCGAGCCGCGCGCACCTGACCCAGCACGGAGCAGACCCCTCGATGGAACGTACCCTGGTCCTCGTCAAGCCCGACGGCGTGCAGCGCGCCCTGATCGGTGAGATCGTGGGCCGCCTCGAGCGCAAGGGGCTCAAGGTCGTCGGTCTGCGCATGCTCGACGTCTCGCGAGCGCTCGCCGAGCGCCACTACGCGGTCCACGCCGACAAGCACTTCTACGACGGCCTGGTGGAGTTCATCATCTCCGGGCCGGTGGCGGCGATCGCCGTGGAAGGGCCGGATGCCATCGCCACCGTTCGTCGTCTGGTCGGTCGCACCATGCCGAACGAGGCCGAGCCGGGCACGATCCGCGGCGACCTCGGCGTCAGTGGCCTCCGCAACCTGATCCACGCCTCGGACGCCCCCGAGACGGCCGCGTCAGAGATCGCGATGTGGTTCGGGAGCGACGGGCTGGTCGACTATCCCCGCGCCATCGACGCCTGGATCGTGGCCGAGGAACCGCCCCGGGCATAGGCCGGCGCAGCGATCGGGTCGAACTCGAGCCGCAGGGAGATGCTCGGGTACGCCGGCCGCCCGACGATCCCGATCCGGTCGAGCGGGAAGTAGCGCAGCCACGCGCGGCCGACGATCAGGTTGCGCTCGATCGGCCCGAAAAAGCGTGAGTCCTGGCTGTCCGGCCGGTTGTCGCCCATGACGAAGTAGGTGCCGTCAGGGATCGTCCATGCGGCGGTCGACTCCGCGTCCTTGGGCATCGTGGGCGCGGCCCTGCCGTCGATCCCACGGACCACGTACGGCTCGTCCAGCACAACCGGGCTGCCGCCGGGGACCGCCACGAAGACCCGGCCGTTCTCGATGCTGACGGTGTCGCCGGGCAGGCCGATCACCCGCTTGATGAAGGGCACGCCCCCCTGGCTGAAGCCGACGGGCGGCTGGAAGACGACGATGTCGCCGCGGTGGTAGTCGTCAAAGCGGGGCGAGATCTTGTCGATGAGGACGTATTCGTGCTCGTTGATGGTCGGCAGCATCGACCGCTGCTCGACCTCGAATGGCTGCGCGATGAAGTTGTGGATGATCAGGTAGATGATCAGGGTCAGGACCAGCGTCTCCACGATCTCGAGCGCACATCCCAGGCCGCGACGCGACACGGACGGCTCGCGTTCATCGGGCAGGTCCGGGCCGGGGGACTGCTGGGGGGCGTAGGTCATGGGCGCTCCGAGAGGTGAGCCTGGCAGGCGGCGCGTAGCATAGCGGGCTCAGTGACGATGCGCGCCAGGCCCCTTCGTACCATGGTGGTCTTCGGCGTCGGGGTGGTCGCCCTGGTCGCCGTCCTGTGGTACGCCTCGAACGTCGACGGTCGCCCGCCGGCGGTCCAGGGTTTCTCCCTCACGCACCACCTGAGCGCCGACGCCGAGATCGCCCTCACCACCAGCAGCCTGGAGGTGGAGTTCAGCGAGCCGGTTCAGCATGCCGACGCCGAGCGCGCCATCACCATCAGCCCCGCGATCGCCGGCTCGTTCAGCTGGAGTTCAACGACACTGACCTTCACGCCGGCCGCACGCCTGCCGCTGCGCACCGCCTTCGAGGTCGCGATCGCGGCTGGCATCCGTGACGTCGCCGGCAACGCCATGACGGCGCCACCTCGACCTTTCGACTTCGAGACGGTCGGCAACCCGTCAGTGGTGGCATCCGATCCCGCGAACGCCGACGACGGCGTCCCGCTGGACGGCACAATCCAGATCGACTTCTCGACCCTGATGGACACGGCGTCGGTCGGACCCGCCATGCGTCTCACGCCCGGCACCGACGTCACGCTTCGCTGGGCTCGCGAGCGGCTGACGATCGAGCCGACCGCACCGCTGCAGCCGAATCGCCGGTATACGTTGACGATCGGCACCGGCGCCCACGACCTGGCCGGGACCCCGCTGGCCGCGCCCGTCAGCCTCTCGTTCCGCACCGTCGCCTCGGAGCTGAGCGCGGAGATCATCGTGCCCACCCCTGATGTTGAAGGGATCGCCACGACCTCCGAGATCGCGGTCATTTTCGACCGCGACCTCGACGCGGAGAGCCTTCGGGACGACCTGCTCACCATCACGCCCGACGTCGCCGGCTCACTCGACGTCGTGGCGGCCCCCGGTGCAGCAGGCCTCCGAGAGTCGGGCCTCCGGATCCTCCGCTTCCAGCCATCGGCCCCGCTCGAACCCAACACCACCTACGAGGTGATCATCGGGCCTGGCCTGCTGGCGGCCGATGGGGCGGGACTCGCCGCGGGCCTGGCGTGGCGCTTCACGACCGGGTCGCCAACGGCGACGCTCTCGAACCAGGTCGCCTTCCTCTCCGACCGGGCCGGGATAACGAACCTGTGGGCCATGAACCCCGACGGCACGAACCAGCGGCAGCTCTCGGCCGAGCTGTCGCCGATCACCGGCTACTCGATCGCGCCCGATGGCCGATCCTTCGTGATCGGCGACGGGGCCGTCATCGTCTGGCAGCGGGCGGACGGTTCCGCGCGGCGGCTGCTGACTGACGGCGGTGCGATCGAGTACGACCCCGCCTACGCGCCCGACGGCAGCTCGATCACTTACGGCCGCCTGGATCCGATCCTCGGGGACGCCAGCCTGTGGCGGCGCGACGCTGACGGCAGCGACGCCCAGCGGATCCGCCTCCCCGGTGAGACGACGACGACGCCGAATCCAACCCCGTCCGCCACGAGCCCGGTGTCGCTCTTCCGTGCGCCGCGCCTCTCGCCCGACGGGACCGCGCTCGCCTTCGTCGACGATGCGGGCCGGGTCGTCATCCTGGACCTCGTCACCGAGCACCTGTCGGCGGCGCCGTTCATCGCCTTCTCCGAACCGGTATGGCAACCTGACAGCAGCGGCGTCCTGCTCTCGGGGCTGGCCCGCCGCTCGAATGCCGAGCCCAGGCTGCACGCACCCGGATTGCCGGTTCCCGCCCTGGATCCGGCGTCGCTGCAGCTCGACGTGCAACGGCTGGCGGGCCTGCGCGTCGTCAGGCTGGCGCTTGGAGCCTCGATCGTTGAGCCGGCGGCCTTCGCGGGCGGAGCCACGCGTCCCACCATCGACGGCCGCGGAGCAGTCGGATTCATCAGCCTGGCTGGCGAGGCCAATGCCGGACGCCTGTGGGTCAGCGCCGACCTGCGCGACGCTGGCGAGGAGTTCCTGGCCCGGGATGGCGCGCGGGCCCGCTCTGCCTCGTTCGCCCCGGAGCCGGGAGCGATCCTGATCAGCCGCGTCGCCGACGCAGAGGAGGGAGCATCGAGCGGGGGCGTCTGGATCGTCCACCTCGCCAGCGGCTCGGCTCGCCAGCTCTGCCCCGACGGCTGGCAGCCGCGCTGGCTGCCATGAAGTTGACCCGTCGAGCGGCCGCGGGCTACCATACCCGGCGCCTCGCTGGCGGACGCCCACACACGCATTTCCGCCGGCGTTTCCGTGTGCCAGACCTCGGCTAGCCGCGACTGGATCGTCCAGCCCCATTCGGAGGTTTCATGGAGTTCATCATCTGGGTGATCCCCGCTGCCGGCCTGGCCGCGGTCGCCTTCGCCCTCTACCTGGCCCGTGATGTCCTCTCCCGGGACAAGGGACCGCAGGCGATGCAGGACGTCGGTGACACGATCCGCGAGGGAGCCGATGCCTTCGTCAAGCGGCAGTACACGACCATCGGCCTGCTGGCCCTGGTCGGCGCGCTGATCATCGGCGTCG
>JBBDNI010000067.1:9340-10359 GCA_040877645.1 Chloroflexota bacterium | reverse complement strand
AGGAGATCGAGCGGCTGGCGCTGGCCAGCGAGCGGGTGCAGGCCTACCTGAAGGGGCAGCCACCCCGTCGCGTGGTCCAGATCCCCGGGCGCCTGGTCAACGTCGTCACCTGACCCGCGATGAGCCACCGGTAAGCGCGGGGTAAGACGTCACCGCGTAGGTTGCCCGTCCTGCTTCCGGAGTCCGGCGTCGAGTGCCCGGATGCCGGGCTCCGGACAGGGCACCCATCCCTCGCCTCCCGCGACGGGAGGAGCCTCCGTGCCGATCGGGGACCGGATTGCGATTGCCAGTCTGGCGACCGCGTTGGCGGCGGTGGGATTTGGAGTCTGGCTGCTGATCACAGGCGGCGTGGCGGCGGAGCCGGCAGGTGACCCGCTGCTGGACCCGTTCGCGTCGACTTCGTCGTCCGTCGTGCCGATTGCCGGTGGGCTGCTCGTGGTCGACGTGGAGGGTGCGGTCGTCCATCCGGGGATCGTCGAGCTGCCTCCCGGTTCGCGCGTCGCCGACGCGATCAGGGCGGTTGGTGGCTACGCGCCCGACGCGGATCTCGCGTCGGCCGCGGCGCAGGTCAACCTGGCCGCGCTGCTGCGCGATGGCGAGCAGATCGTCGTCCCCGCGATCGGCAGCCCGACGGCGAGCGGCGGTGGCGGGACCGCGAATGACGGGCTGGTGGACCTGAACTCGGCCAGCCCGGAGGCGCTGGACGCGCTGCCGGGGATCGGTCCGGTCACGGTCGACAAGATCGTCGCGGCGCGCGCCGAGCAGTCCTTCGCCACGCTCGAGGAGCTGGTGTCGCGGAAGGTGCTGACCAATGCCCAGCTGACGAAGATCCGCGACCTCGTCACCCTCGGCTGACACAGGCCCGGAGCGCGACCATGGCGACCAGGCTCGCCCTCCCCGGCGTGCTCGCGGGCCTGGTCGTCGGGCTCCTGGCCGCCGACGCCGGGGGCCCGGTCCTGGGCGTGGCGGGCGTCGCCGTCGCGGGCGTCCTGGCCGGCGTGCTCGCCGTCATGCGCTCC
>JBBDNI010000067.1:0-9330 GCA_040877645.1 Chloroflexota bacterium | reverse complement strand
GCGCGGGCGGGGATCACCTGCTTGGCGCTCGCGCTCGGGCTGGGGCTCGGCGTTTGGCGCGGCGAGGCCCTCCCCCTGCCAACCGGCCCGGACAGCGCCTCGGCGCTGGTGGGGCGCGGCGAGGTGCGCCTGGTCGGCACCGTGGTCGACGATCCGCGGCCGCGAGGGCGATGGCAGCAGGTCGTCCTGGAGGAGCTGGCCGCCAGCCCACTGGACGGGCACCTGCGCCCACTGCGAGGGCGGCTTCTCGCCTCCCTCCCGCGTTCACTTCCGGTCGCCATCGCCGATCGGGTCGCCGTCGTTGCTGAGGTCGAGCAGCCGGAAGCGTTCGATGGCTTCGACTACCCCGCGTACCTCGCCAGGCAGGGGATCAGCGGCCTCGTCCGGGCTCGCGGCGCGACGGTGCTATCCGGGACGACAACGCCGGGGCCAGCCCAATTGGCGGGGGCAGCCCGCAGCTGGCTGCTCAACGGGCTGAACGGGATGATCCCGGAACCGGAGGCGGCGCTGGGGGCGGGCATCCTGCTCGGCGTGCGTAGCGGCATCGCCCCGGAGGTCGCCGATGCGTTTGCAACGGCCGGGCTGACGCACGTGGTCGCCATCTCGGGCTGGAACATCGCCATCGTGGCGGCCATCGTGGCCTCGCTTGCCCGCCCGCTCGAGCGGCGGCGGGGTGGTCGCTGGCTCTCGCCGGCCGCCGCCGGTGCCGCGATCGGCAGCTACGTGATCCTGACCGGTGCCTCCCCATCGGTCGTGCGGGCGGCGCTGATGGCCGGTGCGATGCTGGTCGCGCGCCTCGGCGGCTCGCGGGCGCATGCCGCCTCGGCCCTCGCGCTGGCGGCACTGCTCATGCTGCTGACCACGCCATCGGTCCTGTGGGATGTCGGGTTCCAGCTGTCTGCCCTGGCAACCATGGGCCTGATCCTGTTCGGCGCCTCGATCGAGTCACGCTTAGCGGGATGGCCGGCATGGCTGCGGGAACCGGTGGCCCTGACGCTCGCCGCGCAGCTGACCACGCTGCCCGTGGCGGTCGGGTCATTCGAGCGCCTGTCGCTGGTCGCGCCGGCCGCAAACGTGGTGGTCGTGCCGCTGGTGCCGATCGTCATGCTGTTGTGCGCCATCGCGGCGCCGGTCGGCGCCATCGACGCAGGCACGCACATCCCCGTGGTTGGCGACGCTGCGCGATGGGCGCTCGGCGGGACGGCCTGGCTGGCACTGCGAGCGATGATCCTGGCGGGGCAGGCTGCCGCGTCGGTGCCCCTCGCCTCGCTTCCGTTCACGGCGCCTGCATGGCTCGGACTGGCCTGGTACCCCGCCGTCGGCCTGCTGTGGCGGCGAACGGCGCGCGGCCACCGAGGGGCGGGCGAGGCGTCCCCGGGCGATGCGGGGCCGGACCCGATCGTGGCACCCCTGCGACTTGCCCCCCGACGAGCAGCGAGGTTCGCACCCCTGCTGGCGCCGCTGCGGGCCCTCGCTCGACCCTGGGTCGGGCTGGCCGGGGTGGCGCTCCTGCTCGTCGCCATCACCTTTGGCACCGGTCCGGACGGGATGACCCACGTGGTGGCCCTCGACATCGGCCAGGGCGATGCGATCCTGATCACCTCGCCCTCGGGAGGCACCGTTCTCATTGACGGCGGGCCCGATCCCGACCTGCTGTTGCGGCGGCTCGGCGAGCACCTCCCCTGGTGGCAACGCCGGATCGACGTGATGATCCTGACGCATCCGCACGAGGATCATGTCGCCGGTCTACTGGCGGCGTTGCAGCGGTACAACGTGGGACTGATCCTGGAGGCCGGACGCGACGTTCCGAGCCCGACGTACGCTCGCTTTAGGGAGCTGGCGCGCGCTGAGCCGCGCGGCCGCGTTGTGGTCGCGCGCGCCGAGCAGCGCCTCAAGATCGACGCCGCGACAACCCTGACCATCCTCTACCCCGCCGCCGACGACGTCACGCAGATGCTCCCCGACAGCAACATCCACAACGCCAACGTCGTAGCCCTTCTTCACACTGGCGGCTTCAGCGCGCTGTTCACGGGCGACGCGGAGGCTCGGGTGGAGGAGCTCCTCGCCGGGCGCGGCCTGTTGCAGCCCATCGATGTACTGAAGGTCGGCCACCACGGATCGAATACGAGTAGCGGTGCAACGCTGCTGCGCGCGACGCGACCGCAGGTGGCGCTCATCTCGCTCGCTGCGGGCAATGACTACGGGCACCCGCACCAGGTCACGCTCGACCACCTGGGCGCGATCCCGGGGCTGCGGCTGCATCGGACCGATCTGGAGGGAAGCATCGAGGTGATCAGCGATGGACGCCGATTCGCGGTCCACAGCGACCACGGCGAGGGCCCGTGGCGCCTCGTGGCCGGCCTGGCGATCGGCGTCGAGCCGGCCGCTGCTGATGGGCCGATGATGGCCAGCCCGCGGGCGGCTAGCATCGCCGCATGGCGGTTCCCAGCCTCCCCGATGCCGAGCGACTGCTCGCCTCGTACGGGCTGCCCGACGGGATCGTGGTCCATTCGCGCGGCGTCAGCCGCGTCGCGGCCGAGGCGGCGCGGCTGCTCGCGGCGGCGGGGGTGGCGGTCGATCCGCAGCTCGTCGAGGTCGCCGCCCTCCTGCACGACATCGACAAGCTCGAGACGCGAGATCAGGACGGACAGCACGGCCTGGTGGCTGCTCGCTGGCTCACCGAGCAGGGGTATCCCGAGCTGGCCGAGCCGGTCGCCTCCCACCCGGTGGGGAGCCTGGTCGATCCGCAGCGAGCGCCGCGTGGCTGGGCATCGGTCAGCGTGGCGGTCGCCGACCGGCACGTGGCGCAGGGCTTCGTGACCATCGACGAGCGCATCAACGACCAGGCTGCGCGCTATCCGGCGTACCGGGCCAGCCTCGAGGCAGCCCGTGCGCCGGCGCATGCCATGGAGGCGGAGCTGGCGAATGCGGCCGGCCTGAACACTGCACAGCTGGTGGCCCGGCTGCGAACCGCCTGGGAGTCCGCCGAGCGAGGCGCGGCATGAGCGGCGGCGGCCTGCTGCTGGTGTACGGCGACGACAGCCTCGGGATCGACCTGGCGCTGACCGCGTTCGCCGAGCGGGCAGGCGTGGACGGACGGACCGAGATCGTCCCGGTGAGCAGCCCCGACGAGGCGGCCATCGACCGCGCCCGGCTGGAGGCCGGGATGATCGGCATGTTCGGTGCGCCACTGACGGTGCTGCGCCAGCCGCTCCGCGCGGCCGGGCGTTCGACCTCCGCCACCGAGAAGCTGGTCGACCTGCTCGGCAACCTGCCCGATGGATCAGCGCTGGCCCTTGCCGAGCTGCGTCCGTCGCGCGAGGTCGGTCGGCCGCCGGCGCTCCTGAAGCGACTCGAAGAGGCGGTGACGGCGCGCGGTGGGACCGTCGAAGTGCGCGCGGCGCCGCGCCGCAACGAGCTCCAGGGCTGGATCCGTGCACACGCTGCCACCACGGGGATCGCGATTGAGCCGCGCGCCGCAGCGGTGCTGGCAGAGCGCATCGGCGCAGCCGCTTGGGAGTCGGACATCGAGCGCGGCGAGCAGACGCGCGTGGCAGATGGCGAGCTGCGCAAGCTGGCGACCTACGCCGCGGAGCGTCCCATCTCGGCCGCCGACGTGGAGGCGCTGGTGACGGACACCCGGCCGGCGAGCCTGTTCGCCATCACCAACGCCGTCGACCGACGTGAGCCGGCGGCCGCGGCCGCCGCGCTTGAGCGGGCGATCGACGAGGGCCAGCCAGTGCTGCGGATCATGGGCGCCCTGGAGGGGCGGCTGGCGGACCTGATCGTGGCGCGAGATCTGCTGGCCGCCGGCGCATCGTCGCAGGAGCTGACCCGGCGGATCGGGCGGGGCAATGCGCGCATGGCACAACGGCTGGCCGAGGCAGCGCGGAACTACTCGGCGGCGGAGCTGGAGGCGATGCTGCGCGGCCTGTTCGAGGCGGACATGGCGATCAAGGCCAACGATTCGGAGGAGGAGCCGGCGCTGGTCGCCTGGCTGGGGGAGTACCTGCTCGCCGCTCGGCGCACGCGGCCGGAGAATCGAGGCTAGGCGGCCCCGGCCCGGAGCACGCGATCGCTCTGGATGGCGAAGGTGCACTGCGCCTCGGACAGGCCCAGGATCCCGATCAGCTGCCGGTCGACATACAGCTGGCGGCACGGCACGCACAGGGCGCCCGGGATGGCGAAGAAGAGCCGCTCCTCGGCGGCCGCGTCCCGGAACGAGGTGTCGAAGACACTGGTCAGCAGGTCGCCGCCGCAGAAGCGGCAGGCCTCGCCTGCTCGGACATCGGTCGCCGGGTCCCCGGGGGGCCCGCTGGCGTGCTCTTGCATGGCGGGAGCATGCGATCGGGGGATATCGGCCTCAATAGGAGGACGGGGTACCCAGCGCTGGTACCCGGCTAGTACCCTCGGACGGGCAGCTTGGCGTCGTGCAGCACGCGGTTCAGACCAGGCGGACGACCTGGGCGGCGTTGCTCCACAGCCGTTCGAGCCCGTAGTACTCGCGCTCCTCGGGCGCGAAGAGGTGGACGATCACGCTGCCGTAGTCGAGCAGCACCCAGCGGGCTGCGCCGCGGCCCTCCACGCCCAGTGGGCGGATCCCCTCGTCGCGGAGCTCGTCAGAGATGGCCCTGGCCAGGGCCTGCACCTGGCGGTCGCTGCGCCCGCTGCAGATGACGAAGTAGTCCGCCATGGTCGTCACCTCGGTCGTCCTCAGCAGGACGATGTCGACTGCCTTCTTGTCCGAGGCGATGTTCACGATCCGATGCCCAAGCTCGCTCGGATCGACCTCCGTCAGGCTCTGCGCGCGCTCCTCCAGGACAACCTCCGCTTTCGTGGCCGATTTAGCCCTTGCGGTACAGGCCGCGGTCGAGGATCAGCTCCTCCACGGCCCGGGGCACAAGGTAGCGGATGGAGCGGCCGGCCGCCACCCGTCGACGGATCTCGGAGCTGCTGACGTCCAGGGACGGTCCGTCGAGGAGGTGGATGCGCGCCGCAGCCGCCCCGAATCGGGCTCGCAGTGCCGCTCGATCCGGCGGCGGAGCGCCTGGGCGCGGGCCGATCGCCCACTCGGCCAGCTCGAGCAGGCGGTCCGGCTCCCGCCAGCTGTCGATCTGCGCCAGCGAGTCGGCGGCCATGACCAGGACCAGCCTGGCGGCCGACCCGAGGGTCGCGCGTAGCTCTTCGAGCGAGTCGACCGTGTACGAGGGGCCGGGGCGCTCCATCTCCACCAGCGTCAGGTCGAGCAGCGCGTCGCCGGTGATGGCCAGCCGGGTCATGGTCACGCGATCGGCGGCGTTGCTGATCGATCGCTTGCCCTTGTGCGGCGGCCGCGCGGCAGGCATCAGCAGCACGCGGTCGAGGCCGAGGGAGTCGGCCGCCATGGTGGCCAGCCACAGGTGCCCGATATGCGGTGGGTCGAAGGTGCCACCCAACACCCCGATGCGGGTGCCCGAGCTGCTCACCATCGAATCGGCGGCAGGGTCTGGAGCAGCGGCGCGCAGCGGCGCCGTGGTCTCCGCGCGCAGCCGCACCCGGGAGCCCGCGACACTCACCCGTCGTCTCCCCATTCCAGCTCGACGAGGCCGATGCGGACCATGGTCCCGTCGCGCGCGCCCAGGCGGCGCAGCTCGGCGTCGATGCCGAGCCGCTCCAGCGTGCGCTGGAATCGGTCACGCGATTCCTCGTTGGTGAAGTCGGTCCGCGAGGCGCTGGTCTCGATCCGCCGGCCACGGACCCGCAGCCCGTCCCCCTCGGCGACGACCTCCCAGCCGGCGTCCAGCGGGTCGAAGCGATGGACACGCACGGCCTCGTGGCTCGGCGCCTCGACCTCGCGGCGATCTGCCTCGGCGAGGGCGGCGGACAGGGCCGCGCGGAGCTTGGGCAGGCCCGTGCCCTTCGTGGACGAGACACCGATCGGGTCCGATCCATCTGCGCGCAGCGCGGCGCGGATGGACGGCCAGCGTCCGTGCACCTCCGGCAGGTCCTGCTTGGTGACGACCATCGGCATCGGGCGATCCATCAGCGTCCGGTCGTGCTCGGCCAGCTCGGCCGCCACCGCGCGCCAGTCGGCCACCGGATCGGCGGCTGCGCCGTCGACCACGGCCACCAGCACCCGCGTGCGCTCGACGTGCCGTAGGAAGTCGTGGCCGAGCCCCCGGCCCTCCGAGGCACCCTCGATCAGGCCAGGCAGGTCGGCGATCACCACCCGTCGCTCATCGTCGAGCTCGATGACCCCCAGGTTCGGGCTGATGGTGGTGAACGGGTAGTCCCCGACCTCGGGGGTCGCCGCGGTGAGCGCCGCCAGCATGCTCGACTTGCCCGCGTTCGGCGCGCCCACCAGGCCGATCTCGGCGATCAGCTTCAGCTCCAGCTCGATCCAGCGCGACTCACCGGGCTCGCCCTTCTGTGCGTGCCGCGGCGCGCGCTGCGTGGCGGTCACGTAATGGACGTTGCCGCGTCCGCCGCGTCCACCCCGGGCCACGACCAGCCGTTCGCCGGGTGCCATCAGCTCGCCGATCACGGCGCTCGCCGCCTCCGCGCTGGAGTCGCCCTCATCCGGCGCCAGTCGGGCCACGGTCCCCGGCGGGACGGGCAGCACCACGTCCGCCGCGTTGCGCCCGTGTGCCTTGCGTCCGGCGCCGCGACCACCCGGCTTGGCGCGGTGGTGCGGGTGATGCCGAAGGTCGCCGAGCGTGGTCATGCCCGCCTCGACCACCAGCACGACGTGGCCGCCACGCCCGCCGTCGCCGCCGTCCGGGCCACCGCGCGGGACGTGCGCCTCGCGTCGGAATGAGGCGGATCCGTCACCGCCGGCGCCACCAGCCACGAAGATCCGCACCTGGTCAGCGAACATCGGGCATCGATGATAGCAATGGAGTCAGGCGGCCCAGATGCAGGCTGCCGATGGCGACGAGGGCCAGAGCGCCTAGAGGTAGCGGAGCGGGTTGACGCTGACCCCGCCGACGATCACCGAGAACATGACGTGCGGACCGGTGCAGGCGCCGGTGCAGCCGACCGCCGCGATCGTCTGGCCAGTTGTGACCGTGGCGCCCGCCGCGACCGCGGCGCTGCCGAGATGGTTGTACACGGTGACGATCCCGTTGCCATGGTCGATGGCGATCACCAGCCCGCCGCCGTTGTCCTTCCAGCCCGACCAGGTCACCGTGCCGCCGGCCGACGCGATCACGGTGGTGCCGGTCGGCGCGGCGATGTCAACGCCGAGGTGGTATGAGCTGAAGTACTGCGTGATCGTCGTGCCGCCGGAGACGGGCCACGTCAGCTGGCCGGTGCCGACGATCGGGGCCGGCTGCACGTAGCGCGGGCGCGGGGGCGGCGGTGGCGCGGGAGGGGCGACCGGGGTCGGGAGCGGCGTCGGCTCAGGGACGAAGGCCGGTGCCCTGCGCTCCAGCAGCGGATCGGGCGACTCAGGCTCGGGGATCAGCTCGAAATACACGCTCCGCGGGTCGAGGGTGGCCGTGTCGGCGCCACGTGCGACCGAGACGAGGCCGAATGGGAAGCCATCCTGGCTGCCGACCGACGTGTTGTCGGTCCCGGCCGCGGCGACCCCCGCCATGACCGTGACGGCGAGCAGCGCCAGGACGGCGACGTGAGAAACCGCTCGTGCAGTGGGACGCTCATCGGCGGAGCGGCGCGAACGCCGTCGCTGATCTCGCAATAGAGACGCTCCCGCAGAATCCGTGCTGGTTAGTGCAAGCCCGACTCCGCTCCTCCCCTGCCAGGCCGGATGCGTGGCACCGGCCGAAAGTCGTGCCCGGGGATGGTAGCAGCGGCCTTCCGACGTGGTCAACCCGCCGATAGGACCCTCAGGCGCCGTCCAACGCCAGCTGGAGCGGTGGCGAACCGAGGTCGGCCAGCGAGCGCGAGCCGTCGGCCAACGTGATCCAGGCCAGCTGCCGAGCGCTCTCTGTCGGAGGGCTCAGCGGCACCGAAATCACGATTGACTCCCCCGGCTGGAGCGTCGGCACGTCAATGGCGACGGGATCGAGCGACACGGGCGCGCGCCGAAGGTACGGGTCGTCGCTCGGCTCCCAGCCGACCATCAGCCGCAGCCCGGTTGGCCATGCGGAGGTACCGGTGTTGGTCACGCGAATAGTGGTGCCATCGGGCAACGCCGCCGCATCCAGGACGGGCGCCCAGTACGGAGGGCCATCCCCGGCGACGGCGTCCGGCGCCTCGCCGGCGGACCCGCCGGGGACCAGAGCGTCGTAGCGAACGGCCAGCGGCCGGTCGCTGAAGTAGGCCGCCAGGGCGTCGGCGATCCCCTGCGCGGCGGCGGCCTGTCCGCCGGACGAAAGGAGGAGGTCCTGGTCCGCCGCCAGCGTGATCGAGCCGACCTCGGTCAGGATCGTCGGCAGCAGCGCCCCGCGGGTCGGCTGTTTGACCGGGTCCGGGCGCTCCGGGGTCGTCTCGAAGAGCGGCGGGGCGACGATGAACAGGTTCACCGCCGAGATGCCGCGGTCCTGCCGCTCGTAGGTGGCAACAGGATCGAGGGCGGCGACCACGCCGTCCTGGATCAGCTGTGCGAGGCGTTGGGTGGCGGTCGGACCCCAGGCGGTCTCATCGGTCCAGTAGGTCTGGGTGGTCGCGATCTCGAAGATGACGCCGTTCTGGGTGATGGCGTTGATGTGGATGCTGACCAGCAGGTCGGCGCGCGCCAGGTTGACGAGGTCGAGCCGAGCCTGCAGCTCGTCCCGGGTGCGGGTCTTGCCCTCCGGGTCGAAGCCCGCCTCGCCGTCGCCGTTGACGTCCCGCCAGGCCGGGCCGTGGCAGTCAAGATCAGGGTAGTCGTCTCCGGCCAGCGCCACGTCGCTGGTGCGGGTCATGACGACGGTGATTCCCTGGGCCTCGAGCATCCGCTGCAGCTCCAGGCTGATGGCCAGCGTCATCGCCTTTTCGGAGGACGACGGGCCGCGCTCCAGCGGGTCGGGTGCGCCCCAGTCGAGGCAGCCGCCGTGCCCAGCGTCGATCGCCACCACGATGGCCGCCGGGTTCGGCTGGTAGACGGCGCTGTCGGAGCCGGGAGCCGGCACCACCTGGCCGAGCCCCGCGCTGGGCACGGGGGACGTCGAAGGCTGGACCGATGCGGCTGTATCGCTCGGGGTCGGCGAGGCAGGCGCACACGCTCCGAGGAGGAGGCTGGCGCTGAGCAGCGCCGCGGCGCGGCGACCTGCTCGGATGGTCATGGGACGCGCGAGGTCAGCGCTCGGAGGCTTCGACGCTCTTGCTGAGGGAGACGAGGAACTCCGCGTTGTTCTTCGTCTTGCCGAGCCGCTGCATGAGCAGCTCGATCCCCTCGTTCGGCCCGAC
>JBBDNI010000066.1:0-10683 GCA_040877645.1 Chloroflexota bacterium | reverse complement strand
GATCAGGATAGCGAACCGGGAGCGTGCGCATCGCCCTTCCCTGCGGAGCGTAAAAGCCGCTGGCCGTCGCGGTCATGCCGACGTGGTACGGAGCACCCAGCTCGCGACACGCCGCTTCCAGGGCCCACACCACGTCCCGATGGGCGATGGCGGGGTATCCAGGGTGCACGTAGAAGTCGGTCGTGTTCTCGAGGCGGACCGCTCCGATCGAGACGATCAGGTCCCCGAGCGCGATCTCCGGCTGGAGCGCTCCACTCGATCCGATGCGGATCAGGGTCGGCTGATCGGTGATCTCCATGATCTCGGCCAGCACGATCTCGACGTTGTCGGTGCCCATCCCGGTCGACATGGCCGACAGCCGCATGCCCCGATACGTCCCGGTGGCGGTGGTGATCTCCCGATTGCTGCGCTCGACCTCGATCGTGTCGAAGTGCGCGGCCACCTTCGGGACGCGTCCGGGATCCCCCACCAGCACGATGTACTCGGCCAGCTCGCCCCGCACGAGGTCGATGTGGTACTGGCGCTCTCCGGTGTGTGGCGCATCGGCTGGGGAAAGATCGGTCAAAGCGGCGGCGGCTCCTTGGTTTTGAGCGTGGACCGTCAATTCGGCGGGAGTATACGCCGCTCCTTTCGTGCGGCCGCCGGCTCGGCGCGCAGCACGGCCAAGCGTGGAAGCGAGTCGGGTGCCGGCGCTCCCGGGTCCGCGTCTCTTTCGTTGGCGTCGGCCGGCGGCGGATCGAGACGGGTGCGGCGGCCGAACCAGGCCGCCAGCGCTGCGATGGCGGCCAGGCCCATCCCCGAGACCACCAGCCCGCCGCCGCGGGGCGGCTTGACCGGCGACCCGTCACCCGGTTCGTCCCGTGCCGTCCCGATGGCGGCCGGCGAGAGCGTGGGGTGCGGACGCGACACCACCGGAGCCCTGCCGGCGGGCGAGGCCGGAGAGCCGTCGGCACCGCCCTCCTCGTTGAGCCCATCGGCCAGGTGCTCGGTCGCCGCCTCTGCGGAGCGACAGCAGGTCGTCGTCCCGCCCGACCCGGCCACCGGTGCGGAGATGAGCCGGGCGTCGGCGACCATCCGCGGCCAGATGCGGTAGCCGCGCAGTGGCTCCTTGCCGGTTGTCTCCTGACCGAGCACGCCGCGCACCTCGAGCCAGGCGCCACGCACGACCTGCGCGGTCCCGATTCCGCTGCGAGGCACGATGGTGACCCGGATCGGTCCGCTGCCGTCGTCGACGGCGAACGAGATGCCCCCGCCACCAACCTTGGTCACGGCCGTCGAGACGGCGCCGCGGGCGATGACCAGGCGAGCCTCGTCCGCCTCACCCAGGGCTCCGGTGGCGCGCCGCATCGGTTCCGGATCGGGCTGGCTGCCAAGGACGAGCCCAGGCTTCGTGACCCGCAGAGTGGCCATGCCTGCCTTCGTCGATCGCGTGCCATCCAGCTCGACCAGTTGGCCCAGGGCCAGGCTGCCTGCCTCGTCGCCCAGGCGGATCAGGATCCCGCCAGTCGAGTCCTGCACCACCGCGCTGCCCGCGGCGATCAGGCCCGACGGGGCGGTCACCACGCCGCGGATCCGGACCCGCGCCCCGACCTCCGCCGTTCGCGCCTCCGCGACGGTGTCCAGTGTCGCGCCGGGTTCAGGCGTGGGAGAAGTGGTCGGCGAGGCCGATGCCGCAGGCGTTGCGCTCGGACTTGTGCTGCCGCTTGGCGTCGCCGTCGGTGCGGGAGTCGGCGTGGATGCTGGCGTCAGCGACAGGATGTCCTGCGGGCCGCGTGGCTGGAGGCGGTATCCGGCGGTCCCGCTGCCGCTCGAGTCGCGCTGACCGACCACGCCGATCAGTGACAGCTCTGCGCCGCGCACCCAGGCCGTCGTGTCGATCGCGGTGGTGGAGCCGACGAGGACGCGCGTGGCGCCGCTGCCATCGTCCACGTCGAAGGCGATGCCTGTGCTCAGGACGGTCGCCGTGCTGCTGATGGTTCCGCTGATCTGGACGAGCCCGCCCTCGAAGGGCTCCCCGACCTCGACGGTCGCGATCTCGATGGGCGTGGGATAGGTTCCAGGGCCGATCACCGCGATGCCGGCGGCGTCGCTCCTGATCGTGCGCTGGGCGTACCGGTCATCGAGCGTGCCGGTGACCCGCAGCAGGACGCCGCGTGCGAAGGTGCCGTCGTCGAGGAGCACGGCGATCGCTCCGCTGCCGTCGGCCAGGTAACCACCGCCGTCGGTGAAATCACTGCCCGTCAGCGTGACCCCTTCGACGGTCACGACGCTCCCATCGACCATCGATCGCGCGGCAGCAATCGTGATGGCCGGTAACGGCGTCGCCGTTGGCATCGGCGTTGGCGTCCCCTGCGCTGGAGTGCTCGTCGGCGTGGGCGTGGCCGTCGGCGTGGCGGTTGCGGCCGTCGGCTCGGGCGTTGGCGTCGGCGTTGGCTCGACGGTCGGCGTCGCGCTGACGATCGGGCTCGCCGTCGGGCTGGACGATGCGGTCGCGCTGGCCGTGGCGCTTGGCACCGGCGGCGCAGTGCTGTTCTGCGGCTCGGGGACCGGCTGGTTCCCGAAGTCGACGAGGTTGTCATCGGTGTCCTGGGTAGAGCCCGATGAGCCACCGGGCAGTCGCTCCAGGCTGCTGCCAGCCGGTGCCGCCGGTGCCGGACGCGTCTCCAGCCAGGTGCTGGCCGCCGTTCCCCAGCCGACCGCATCGATGGCCGTGGCGGCGCTCTGCACGCGGAGCGCAATGCTCCCGCCGGTCGCGGCCAACCCGCCTGCGTAGGTGACATCGGCCAGCCCCGCGAAAATGCCGGCCTCGTTGGCGACCAGCACGTGTCCGCCGGCCGCCACGGTCGAGACGCCGCTGGCCCAGGCGGCCTTGCGGGTCACCGTCGCGCCGGTCGAAGTCACGTACACGACCTCGAGACCATCCAGCGCGAGGGCGGCAGCGGTGGGGTTGTAGAGCTCGATGAATTCGTCCGAGGCGCTCGCCCCGCCGGTCATGACCTCGCTCACCACCAGGTGGTCCGTTGCCACCGCGCCGACCAGTCCCGGAGGACTCCCTTCGTCCCCGGTGAGCGGGATGGCGATCGCTCGGTCGATGGCGAGCGCCAGGACCGCGAGTGCGATCAGGGTGGTCGCCAGGCGGCGAACGACAGGGCGAGACGGACGATGAACGGGCACGGCACACCTCGGCGACGGGAGGCGCGCAGGTCGGGGCAGGATGACGGACCGTGGCTTATCGGCCCCTTATCCGTCGCTTACGGACGCCGCCGAGCCTCGTCGGAAGCGGGGTCGCGTACAATCGGCGCCCCATGTCGAAGAGAAGCGCCGCCCAACGCGACGCCGAGTCGCGCGCCGAGGCCCGACGTCGAGCCCGGATGTTGGCCCAGGGACGCCCTCCCGACGACGAGGAAGAGGACGGCGACGCGGCCGCCGCGCCCCCGCGCGGCCCCACTCCCTCGCTCTTCCAGCGCATCTTCCCGCCCGCGGCGCCACTCCCCGGCAAGGCCGACCCGATGATTGGCTTCACCTACACCGGCCGGATGCGTCTCCTGGTGTCGAGCCTTTGGCTGATCGGTCGCAATCCCCTGGCAGGCATCGGCATGGGCGTGCTGTGGGCACTGGCCTACGTGCTGACCGTCCAGTACAGCCCCGGGATCATCGGCACCATCTCGTCGTTCGTCTCGTTCGGCGCGTTGGTGGCAGCTGGCTGGATCGGCTGGCAGCGCCCGTGGCTGTACGGCCTGGTGGCCGCCATCATCGGCTACCTGGCGTACTCCGGATTCGTGGTCTACATCCTCCTGACCGATCCGGCCGCTCCGACCGGAGCTGCCGACCGCTCACAGCTCGTGCTGTACCTCCTCACCAACGGCGTGCTGCAGGCCGCCATCGGTGCGTTGGCCGGCTTCTATGGCGGGTATCTCCGCCGACGCATCGCCGATCCGGCGACCCGCCAGGCCGCCGCCGCGCGCCGCCGCCGCTGAGGCAGCCGGGTCTCAGCGCGGACCGTGGGCCTCGGCCGCGGAGGTAGCCGCCGCCATCGCCGTCCCGAAGTCCGCGGCCAGCCCCAGCACCTCGCCGGTCGAGCGCATCTCCGGCCCCAGCTGCGCGTCGACGCCGGGCAGGCGCCACAGTGAGTCGACAGGCGCCTTGACCGCCACCAGCGCGGCGTCCGGCGCCAGGCCCGGGTCCCAGCCGACCTCGGCCAGGGTGGCGCCGAGCGCGCAGCGCACCGCGGCGCCGACCACGTCGCGCCCGATCGCCTTGGCCACGATCGGCACCGTGCGACTGGCGCGAGGATTCGCCTCGATCACCACCACCCGCTCGCCGTCGACCACCATCTGGACGTTGAGGATCCCCGACACCCCGAGGCGCAGCGCGATCCGCCCGGCAGCCTCCGCCACCCGCTCCTGCACGTGCCGCGCCAGGTGCTGGGGAGGAAGCACCGCGATCGAGTCGCCGGAATGGATGCCAGGCGGGTCGAGCTGCTCGAGGATGCCCGGCACGCACCACACCTGACCGTCGCTGATGACATCGACGTCCACCTCGACGCCGCCCAGCATCTCGTCGACGCGCAGCGGCCAGCCGATCTCGGTCGCCAACAGGCCGGCCACATCCGCCTCCCCACGCAGCACCACGATCCCCCGTCCGCCGATCACCCACGACGGCCGCACGATGAGCGGCAGCCCCAGCTCGCCGATCGCGGCCCGCAGCTCCCCCTCGTCGGCGGCCAGCAGGCCTCGAGGCCCGTCGATCCCCAGCTCGGTGAGCAGCCCGGCGAAGCGCTCACGATCCTCGGTCATCTCGATCGCCTCGGCGCTGAGCCCGGCGATCGGCACATCCGCGTAGGCCAGCTCCTTGGCCAGGTCGATCGCCGTCTGGCCACCGAAGGTCAGGACGACATGCGGCGGCTCGCCGGTGAGCGCCCGCTCGTGGTCGATCACGTCCAGCACGCTCTCGGCATCGAGCGGCTCGAAGTAGAGCCGCGAGCAGGCGTCGTAGTCGGTCGACACGGTCTCCGGGTTGTTGTTGATGACCACCGCATCGAGCCCCATCTCACGGATCGCCCACGCGGCCCGCACCGAGCAGTAATCGAACTCGATCCCCTGGCCGATGCGGATCGGTCCGGACCCGACCACGATCACGCTGCGCCGATTGGTCGGTGGTGGCACCTCGGCCTCCGCATAGGAGGAGTAGAAGTACGGCGTCTCGGCCGGGAACTCACCCGCGCAGGTGTCCACGCGTCGGTAGGCAGGGGCGATCCCCGCCCGAACGCGCGCCCGTCGCACGGCCACGGGCGGCACGCCGGACAGCTCGGCGATCTCCGCGTCGCCGAAGCCCGCCTGTTTTGCATCGAGCAGTGTCGCCCCGACCACGCTCCGCTCCGCCTCGACCATCTCGGCCAGTCGCTCGCAGAACCACGGCGCGATGCCTGTCGCGGCGCTCAGCCCGGCGGCATCGGTCCAGTCGTGGCGCAGCAGCGCCACCATCCGCCACAGCCGCGTGTCAGTCGGTTCGAGGAAGGACGCAAGATCGTCTGGACCCCGATGCGCGAGGCTCCACTCCGGGTCTTCCCACAGCCAGCCGCGCCCGCGCGGCTCGAGCGAGCGGAGCGCCTTGAAGAGCGCCGGCCCGAACTCGCGATCGATCGCCATCGCCTCGCCGGTGGCCTTCATCTGGATCCCCAGCGATCGGTCGGCGGTCGGGAACTTGTCGAACGGCCAGCGGGGCAGCTTGACGACGACGTAGTCGACCGCCGGTTCGAAGGCAGCCGAGCCGATCCCGGTGGCGGGGTTGGGCAGCTCGTGCAGCCGCCGTCCGAGGGCGATCAGCGCCGCCACCCGCGCGATCGGGTAGCCAGTCGCCTTCGAGGCCAGCGCCGACGAGCGACTGACCCGCGGGTTGACCTCGATGACCCGATACGCTCCGCCGTCGGGCCGCACCGCCAGCTGCACGTTGCAGCCGCCCTCCAGCCGCAGCTCGCGCACGACCTTCAGCGCGCAGCGACGGAGCTGCTGGACGAGCGGGTCAGGCAGGGTCTGGATCGGCGCAACCACGATCGAATCGCCGGTATGAACCCCCATCGGGTCCAGGTTCTCCATGCCGCAGATCGCGATCGCCGTATCGGAGGCGTCGCGCAGCACCTCGAACTCGATCTCCGCCCAGCCGATCAGGCTCCGTTCGACCAGCACCTGGCCGATGGGGCTCATGCGCAGCCCGGCGGCGATCCGCTCGCGCGCCTCCTCGAGCGTCGCCGCGAAGCCGCCGCCCCCGCCGCCGAGCGTGAACGCCGGTCGCACGACCACTGGGGCGTGGAGCGCCTCGACGAAGCGCAGGCCATCCTCGACCGTTTCGACCACGGCGCTCTCCGGCACCGGCTCGCCGATCCGCGTCACCAGCTCGCGGAATCCGCCGCGATCCTCGGCCGCGCGCACCGCGGCAAGCGGCGTTCCGAGCACGCGGACCCCGTATCGCTCCAGCACTCCCGCGTCGTCGAGGGCCACCGCCAGGTTGAGAGCGGTCTGGCCTCCGAGAGTCGGCAGCAGGGCATCCGGCTGATGGTCGGTGATCACCAGCTCGAGATGCTCGACCGTCAGGGGACCGATCACCACCGTGCCGCCCACGTCCGGATCGGTCATCACCGTGGCCGGATTCGAGTTGACGAGCACCGTGTCCACGCCCTCGCCGCGCAGCGCCAGGCAGGCCTGCACGCCGGCGTAGTCGAATTCGGCAGCCTGGCCGATGACGATCGGTCCCGAGCCGATGACCAGCACGCGACGAGGGTCCGTCATGCCGTGGCGCGCTCCAGGGCGGCGTCGAAGAGGCGTGCGGCGTCGATCGGTCCGGGAGCCCCCTCGGGATGGAACTGGACCGATGCGATCCGCCCCGAGGCATGCATCAGCCCCTCGACGGTCCCGTCATTCAGATCCCGGTGGCTGACCGTGTAGCCCGCGGCGGCCAGCATCGGGCCATCCAGCACCTCGACCTCGTGGTTATGGGCGCCGATGTCGACGCGCCCCGTGGAGACCTCGATTACCGCGTGGTTGCCCCCGTGGTGCCCGACCGCCAGCCGACGAGTGGCGGCTCCTGCGGCAAGCGCCAGCAGCTGATGGCCGAGGCAGATGCCGAGCACCGGGGGGCCGCCGGCGAGTGCCGTCGACGCGAGCTCCCGCACCGTCGCGATCTGGGCGGCCATGCGCGCCGGATCGCCAGGCCCCGGCGCGAGGACCACGAGCTCGGGTTGTTCGACCGCCACGTCGGCCGTGGTTGCGTCGTGGGGCAGCACCGCGACCTCAAGGCCGCGGGACGTCAGGGAGCGGAGCAGCGAACGCTTGACGCCGAAGTCGATGAGGGCCGCACGCCCTCGACGTGTGCCGTCGGCCGGCAGCACGAAGCGCCGCCCGGTCGAGACCGATGCGACGTGGTCGACCGCCTCCCAGGCCGGAATCGCTCCCGCTTCGGCGACCGCCGTGCCCTCGTCGGTTGCATCTCGGATCACTGCACGTCGCGCCGCGCCGCGCCGCAGCCGAAGGGTCAGCGCCCGGGTGTCGATCCCCTCCAGGGCGGGGATTCCCGCCTCGACCAGCATCTCCTCGAGCGTTCGACCCGGACCTGCCGGCGGCGTCACCAGGCGCGCCACTACCAATGCGCGGGGGTGGACGCGGTCCGACTCGAGCTGCTCGGGCGCGATGCGGTAGCTGCCGGCCATTGGGTGCGTGAGAACGACGATCTGGCCGGCGTACGAGGGATCGGTCAGGATCTCGCCCCAGCCGGTGGCCGCCGTCGAGAAGATCAGGTCACCCTGCGCAGGGAGGTCAGCTCCGCGCAGCCGCCCGTGCAGGAGGGTGCCGCCCTCGAGTGCCAGCAGCCCCGGACGCAACAACGGCGCCGGCCGCTCCGTGGCGGATGGCGCCGTGGGTCTCGAGAGGGTGCGCACGCTTCGCTCCTTTCCGGCCTCGCAGGGCCGGGCTTAAAGGACCGATCGCAGTGTACCGTGGCCGGGGGCTGCCCACCGCTTGATCGGCGCAGTACCATCGCGTGCCTGGATCAGGCAGCCACGCAGGAGGAGTCCCGCCCATGACCAGCCGCACCGCAACCCTGGCCGATGTCGCCATCCCGGCCTTTGGCGGTGCCCAGGCCATTCAATGGCTTCGCGCCGCGATCCTGGTGGTGGCTGGCGCCGGCCTCACCGCGCTGTCCGCGCAGCTGTCGTGGCAGGCGCCGTGGAGCGAGGTCCCGTATACCGGTCAGACGGCGGCGGTCCTGCTTGTCGGAACGGCCCTCGGCTCACGCCTCGGCGTGGCCAGCATGGCGCTCTACGTGCTCGCCGGCGCGGCCGGGATCGGTGTCTTCAACGCCGGCTCGTCGGGGCTCTTCGATGCCACCGGCAAGCTGAGCGCGACGGTCGGGTACCTCATCGGCTTCATTGTTGCGGCCGGCCTGGTCGGCCGCCTCGCGGAGCAGCGCTGGGATCGCTCTCCGGTGCGAGCCGCGGGACTGATGGTGCTGGGCAACCTGGTGATCTACGCCATCGGCGTGCCGGTGCTGGCCCTGGTGCTCGGCCTGTCGGCATGGGACGCGATCTTCCACGGCGCACTCGTGTTCGTCCCCTGGGACGCCTTCAAGGTGGTCGTGGCGGCGGGCCTGCTGCCGCTCGCCTGGCGAGCAGTGGGATCGGACCGCGCGCGCTAGATTCTGCCCGGGCCTCGCTGATCGGCTGGTAGGAACGTGATGAAAGGCCCGACCACGTCCCCGCGATAGATCTCGCCAACGCCGACGAGGCCCCACGGCATTACCAAAATCACGCTGGGCGCCGCGCCCTCAGGTGGGACTTGATCCGATATCTCATGCCAGGTCGTCCCATCCTCCGAACGCGAAATCCCCGTAGCGGTTAGCGCCACGAAGCTGCCATCTGCCTCAACCGTCATGGCAAGGAGGAAGGGTGTTTCCGCGCTATCCAGCCGCCGCCAGCTCCCGTCCTTCATGGCGACCCACGTTGCACTTGAGGCTGCGCACGCGGCGAATCCCGGGCAATGGGCGCTGACCTCTCCCCTGACCAGCGTTGTCGCACGGCCGGGGTACACAGACACCCCAAATCCAAAAGGCTCGGTAGGCGTAGTACTCAAAATCTGGCAAGTCCAGTCGGCGCCATCTGTGGAGCGCCAGACGACTGGCACCCCATCGTCCTTACCGACCCGGATTGATCCAACCGCGATCCAGCCGTCCTGAACAGGTGCGACGTCGCTCGGTCCCCCCTTCCCGGTCCAGGCCGTCCAATGCCAGTCGCGACCGTTTGTCGAACTGCCAAGGACCGCACTGCCGTCGACTGCGGACGCCCTCGCCAGCAGCCCGCGGGGTCCCCATGCTAGCTCGTTGATGTAGCCAACTGGCTGGGGCGGTAGCCGTTGCCAGCGTTCCCCGGTATCGGACCACCAAATGGCGCCTGCACTCCCACCACGGTCGTTTGTGCTTATCGACCCGGACACGACGAAGCCGTCGGCCGTGGCGACGGCATTCACCGCTTCGGAACGACTGAAATGCGGGCCGTCGTCTGACACGACGCGCCAGGTACGACCATCGTCGGACACTGCTATCAGGGCGGTGGAGGACTCTCCATCCAGTCGGCCCACCGCTACGGCACGATTTCCAGAAGACGCGATGTCGTAGAAGAAGCCAGGTCCTTTGTTCGGCAGCGTGACGTCATCGGCCCATGCGTCGCCGAACGTGAGGGGTGAGCCGTCCGTCATCTCCGCCAGCGGAGCGGCTCCAGCCGGCTGCGAGCCGGCGTCGCAGCCGAGCGAGAGAGGTGCCGGGGGTGAGGGTCCCAGGACGAAGAGACCGCCAACTACCAAGGCAACGAGCGCGATGACCACCAAGAGGAGTCGGCGGAACCTGCTCAAGTCGAGACTAATCGTCTGTGGGGCCGCCTCCGCGCCGTGGACGGAGGCCGGGAACGAAGCGCTTCACCAGCAGGACCACGATCGCGAGCACGACGAGCGCCGGCAACCACACGATCGCGAACCAGATCGCCCCGTTGGCAACGCTCTGCCCAACGCCGACCAGGGCGGCGTAGGCATCGGTGACCGTCTTGCCCGGATCCCAGTTGCCGGTCGCCTGCTGCACGGCACCGGGCACGAGGGAGACAGTTAGGGTCGCCAGATCGGCGAGCCCGGTCAGCTCCTTTTCCTGCGCCTGCAGCTGCTCGATCTGCCCGCGGACATCGTCGAGCCGGGTCTGAACCGACAGGATGTCCTCGATCCTGACGGCCTGGGCCAGCAGCGCCCGATATTGGACCTCCGACGCCTGGAGGTTCTTCAACCGAGCCGCCAGGTCGACCACGACCGAGGTGACATCCTCCTCGCGGGTCGCCTCGCTCAGCACGTCTCCATCCAGCGCTCGGACACGAGCGAGGGCGTCGTCGAATCGATCGGCCGGGATTCGCAGCGTGAGGGTTGCGCCCTCGCCGAACGCGCCCGACTGTGAATTGCCGACGTAGCCACCCAGCTCCAGCGCCAGCGCGCGGACGCGTCCAACCGCTGCCCCCACGCTCGTGACTTCGACGGTGATCTCGCCGGTCTTGATGATGCTGCGGTCGGCGAGACTGGTCGGCTGATCGCCGTCACCAGTTCCGCCGCCGGCGTCCTCGCCCGGCACGGGGTTCCCACCACCCTGGAGGTCGTCCCCCGCGTT
>JBBDNI010000065.1:0-10762 GCA_040877645.1 Chloroflexota bacterium | reverse complement strand
GGCTTCCTGCGACGCGTGATGGAGATGGAGATTCCCGAGATCTACAACGGAACGGTCGTCATCCGTGGCATCGCCCGTGAGGCGGGCAGCCGCTCGAAGGTCGCCGTCGAGAGCCGCCAGTCGGGCGTCGACGCCAAGGGCGCGGCGGTCGGCCAGCGCGGCGCGCGGATCCAGGCCATCGTCGCCGAGCTGAACGGCGAGAAGGTCGATGTCGTCCTCTGGAACGAGGATCCGGCGCAGTTTGTGGCCGAGGCGCTGTCGCCGGCAGAGGTGATCACCGTGCGGATCGACGAGGAGCACAAGATCGCGAACGTGGTGGTGCCGGAGCGGCAGCTCTCGCTGGCGATCGGCAAGGAGGGCCAGAACGCCCGCCTGGCTGCAAAGCTGACCGGATGGCGGATCGACATCAGGTCAGATGCCGGTGTCGCGGCCGCGGCGCATGGCAGCAGCCCCGACGACGGGGTCACCGTCGAGGAGGCGCCGGTCGATGCCGAAGCGCAGGCCTGAGCATCAGCCGCTGCGGACCTGCGCCGTCTGTCGCGACGTCCACCCCAAGCGCGCCATGACCCGCCTCGTGCGGCAGGCGGATGGATCGGTGGCGGTCGACCCGAGCGGCAAGGCTCCGGGCCGCGGCACGTATCTGTGTGACCAGGCAGCATGCCGCGATCCGAGGCGCCTGGCCGATGGGGTCCAGCGGGCCCTGGGCGCCCCGATCTCGCCGGAGCTGCTGACCGTCGAGGTGACCCATGCCCCCGCGTAGGTACCAGCCCCGCCGCGGTCCACGCCCGCCGCGACGCCGTGACGCTGCCGAGGGCGGGCTCGCCGTCGAGGTGCAGCCGGTGGTGCCGCGCGGCGGCGACCCAGTGGAGCTGCCCTCATCGGTCTCGGTCACGGACCTGGCCTCCGCGCTCGACGTCAGCCACGCCGACGTGATCAAGGAGCTGATCCGCAACGGGATCTTCGCGACCATCAACCAATCGATCGACTTCGACACGGCCTCGCTGGTGGCCGGAGAGCTGGGGATCGAGACCGTCGAGCGAGGCGTCGCCGAGCGGGCGGCGTCGCTGGCCGCCGCGCAGCAGGAGATCGTGGCTCCGGGCAGCGAGGAGGAGGGCGCCGGCAAGCGAGTCCTCTTCACCGAGGACGACCCGGCCGATCTCGTGGCCCGCGCGCCGATCGTGACAATCATGGGCCACGTCGACCACGGCAAGACGAGCCTGCTGGATGCCATCCGCAGCACGACCGTCGCGGCGGGGGAGCGCGGTGGCATCACCCAGCACATCGGTGCCTCCGAGATTGACCACAATGGCAAGCGGATCGTCTTCCTTGACACACCGGGCCACGAGGCGTTCACCGCCATGCGTGCCCGCGGCGCGCAGGTGACCGACATCGCCATCATCGTGGTCGCCGCCGACGACGGCGTCATGCCGCAGACGAAGGAGGCGATCGACCACGTCCGGGCCGCTCGGGTGCCGATGATCGTGGCCATCAACAAGATCGACAAGCCCGATGCCAATCCCGACAAGGTGAAGCAGGAGCTGGCCGACAACAAGGTCCTGATCGAGGAGTACGGCGGTGACGTGATCGCCGTGCCGGTCTCGGCGAAGCAGAAGATCGGCCTCGACGACCTGATGGAGATGATCCTGCTGGTCGCCGACCTCCAGGATCTGAAGGCCAATCCGAAGCGACCGGCGATCGGCACGATCATCGAATCGAAGGTGGCCAAGGGGCGTGGCAACGTCGCCACCGTCCTGGTCCAGACTGGCACGCTGCGCGTCGGCGACGTGGTCACGGTGGGCCGGACCTACGGACGGGTTCGCGCCCTCCAGAACGCGGCCGCCAAGCGGGTCAAGCTGGCCGAGCCGGCCACCGCGGTCGAGATCATCGGCCTCTCCGACCTGCCCGAGGCCGGCGACACCCTGCGGGTCGTTCCCGACGAGAAGACCGCCCGCGACATGGCCGAGGCGATCGAACGGGCGGCGACCGCGACGGACGGGAAGACCGCCTTCACCCTGGAGGACATCAGCGCCCAGATCCAGGCCTCCGAGGTCCTGGAGCTGCGGGTTGTGCTGAAGACGGACGTGCAGGGCTCGCTGGGGGCGATCCGCCATGCCCTCGAGCGGCTCACCACGAGCGAGGTGCGGATCAACATCCTGCGCGAGGGGGCCGGCGACATCAACGAGTCCGACGTCCAGCTGGCGAGCGCATCGGAGGCGGTCGTCATCGGCTTCAACACCCGGGTCGATCCCGGCGCCCAGCGCTCGGTCGATGCCTCCGGCGTGGACGTCCGCCTGTACGACGTGATCTACAAGCTGACCGATGACCTGGGAGCCGCCCTGCAGGGGATGCTGGCGCCGAAGCTGATCGAGCAGGTCGAAGGGCACGCCGAGGTGCGGATGGTGATCAAGGCCGGCAAGGCGGGCAACATCGCCGGGTCGTATGTGACCGATGGCCGGATCGTGCGGGGCGGCCAGATCCGCCTCCTGCGGGGCGGCAAGGTCGAGGCCGAGGGTCGGGTCGAATCGCTCAAGCGCTTCAAGGACGACGTGCGCGAGGTCGCCATGGGCTTCGAGTGCGGCATCGGCATCGGCAACCTGGAGATCGCCGAGGGCGACGTCATCGAGTGCTACCAGATGGTGGCCGAGTCGGCGTGACCGGCCGCCGATGAGCCAGCGGACCGATCGCCTCGACAGCCAGTTCCAGCACGAGCTGATGGACCTGCTGCAGCGCGAGATGAAGGACCCGCGGCTCGGCTTTGCGACCATCATCCGCGTCGAGACGGCTCGCGACCTCGGCCACGCCCGGGTCTGGGTCAGCGTGCTCGGCACCGATGTGGAGCGTGAGCGCAGCATGGATGCCCTGCGCGTCGCAACCCCGTGGCTTCGACGCCGCCTCGGAGAGCGGCTGCGGCTGCGCCACGTGCCCGAGCTGACGATCCGGCTCGACGAATCGATCGCCGCGGGTGACCGCGTGCTGCGCCTGCTTCAGGAGCTGGGCGACCAGCGCACCGATGAGCCGGACGCCGGGGCGAAGGAGGACTAGGTGCTCGACGTTGCCGAGATCCTGCGCAGCGCCGAGCGTGTCACCGCCTTCTGCCACGAGAACCCCGACAGCGACACGCTGGGCGCCGCGCTCGCCATCGCCGGAGCCGCGGAGCGGCTCGGCAAGCAGGCCGAGGTGGTGAGTGGCGATCCGCCGCCGCCGTTCCTCGCGTTCCTGCCCGGCATCCACCGGGTGCGGCGCTCGCCGGCTCTTGAGCCGGACGTGGCAGTGGTGGTCGACGCCGGTGAGCTGAGCAGGATCGGCGCGGTCACCACGGAGCAGGCGGACTGGCTGGCGCGGGCGCGCATCGTCAACATCGACCACCACGTCAGCAATCCCGGCTACGGGATCGCCGTCTGGGTCGATCCCGAGGCCGCCGCCACCTGCGAGTTGGTGACGCTCCTGCTGCGCGAGCTGGGGATCCCACTCGACGTCGAGCTCGCGACCGTGCTGATGGCCGGCATCGTGCAGGACACGCACACCTTCGCTCATCCGAACGTCACGCCGCGGACCCTGCGCGTGGCGGCCGAGCTGGTCGAGGCCGGGGCGCCGCTGGCCGCCATCAACCGCGCCGTCTACGCCGACAAGCCGTTCAGCACGCTGGCGCTGTGGGGCCAGATCCTGGCCGGCATCGGGCAGCGAGCCGACGGGCGGATCGTCCACGCGTCGATGAGCAACGCCATGCTGGCCGCCACCGGTGAGCAGCCGACCGCCTCCGAGGGCTTCATCGACGTGCTGGCATCGACCCGGCTGGGCGACATCACGATCCTGCTCAAGGAGGTTGGGCCGGACGAGACGCGCGTCAGCGTGCGGACCAGCGAGCGCGCTGATGCGGTCGTAATCACGGCCGCGTTCGGCGGGGGAGGCCACGCGCGGGCTGCCGGCTGCACGGTCCGAGCTGGCCTCGACGCCGCCCGGGAGCTGGTCCTGGCGGAGGCGGAGCGTGAGCTGGCCCGCGGCGATGCTCGGGATCATTAACCTCGACAAGCCGGTCGGGCCGACCTCGCACGACATGGTCGACCTGGTGCGCCGGCTGACCGCGATGCGGCGTATCGGTCATGCCGGCACGCTCGATCCACTGGCCTCGGGAGTGCTGCCGATCCTGATCGGCTCGGCGACGCGCTTCAGCGACGACCTCACGGGCGGGTCGAAACGCTACGACGCTGTGATCCGGCTCGGGATTCGGTCGGAGACCGACGATGCCCAGGGGCCGCTCGAGCAGGGTACCCCTCCGCCTGAGGTCGGGGCGGTGGCCGCGGCGCTCGGATCCTTGGTCGGCACCTTCGAGCAGCGCCCGCCGGCATTCTCAGCGCGGAAGGTGGGCGGGGTGGTGGCACACCGGGCTGCCCGGTCTGGAAGGGCGATCGAGGCACCGTCGCGTCGTGTGAGGGTGGATTCGATCGACATCACCGGGAGCGAGGCGGGGGACGGCTGGCTCGACGTCCGCTGCGACATCCTGTGCGGCCCCGGCACCTACATCCGGTCGATCGCCCGTGACGTCGGGGATCGGCTCGGCTGCGGCGGCCATCTGCACCGGCTGCGGCGGACCGTCGCCGCGGGGCTGCGGGTCGAGGACGGGTTCTCGCCCGATCGGCTCCAGGAGCTGGCGAGCGCCGGGCGGCTCGACCAGGCGATCCTGCCGATCGCGCCGCTGCTCCGGCTGCCGCACCTGCAGCTCGGCGACGAGGAGGCCCGCCGCTTCGCCCATGGGGCGGCGATCCCAAGCCGTGCCGCGAGCGGCCGACACGTGGTCTTCAACGCGGAGAGCCTGCTCGGCATCGGCGTGGTGCACGACGGCTCGCTCGAACCGCGGACGGTCGTGGCATCCGGGGAATCGTCATGAACCGCGCGACCCAGGCGCGCTCGCTCACCGAGCTGCCGCCGATCGGTCTCGCGGTCGTCACCATGGGTGTCTTCGACGGGGTGCACCTGGGGCACCGCGCCGCGCTGGACGCAACGCGTGCGGCGGCCGCCGAGCGGCGCGCCAGCAGCGTGGCCCTCATCTTTGACCCCCACCCGGACGAGGTGCTGGGTCACGGGATCGTCGTGCCGCGGCTGGCCCCGGCTGCGGTCAACCTCACCAGGATGGCGAAGCTCGGCATCCAGCACACGGTGGCGATCCGGTTCGACGAGGACCTTCGCGCCCTGACGGCGGAGGATTTCCTGGCTGCCCTGCGGCCGGCGATCGAGTTGCGCGGACTGGTCATGGGCCGGCACAGCTCGTTCGGCCGCGAACAGGGCGGCACCGTCGATGCGATGACGCGGCTGGGCGCAACCAGCGACTTCGAGGTCGTGGTTGTGGAGCGGGTCGAGGTCGATGGGGCGGTCGTGTCGTCGACGCGGATACGGGAGGCGATCGCGGTCGGCGACGTGGCGGCTGCGGCCCTGCTTGGGGCGCCGGCCTACCTCGAGGGGCAGGTGATCGAGGGTGATCGTCGCGGCCGGACCCTCGGCTTTCCCACCGCGAACCTGCGCTTCGCCTATCAACCGGCGATGCCGGCGCTCGGCATCTATGCCGCCCGCGTGGCGCGCGGAGGGCCGCCGCACCAGGCCGCCCTGGTCAGCATCGGCACGCGCCCGACCTTCGGGGAGAGCGGTGCTGTGGTGGCCGAGGTGCACCTGCTCGACTACGACGGTGACCTCTACGGCACGCTGCTCGGGGTCGAGCTGGTCGCACGCCTGCGGGATGAGCTCCGATTCGACGACGCCGCGGCCCTCGTCGAGCAGATGCATCGCGACGCCGCGGCGGCCCGAATCGTGCTCGAGACGGGCTGACCGCAGCTCGCCGCTGGGCGTGGAGGGCATCGGTCTGGTACCATGCCCGGCGAAAAGTGGAATTGAAAGTGGAGGAATACGTGCCGCCCGCCAAGGACGCGAAGAGCGCGATCATGGACGACTACGCCACGCACGATGGCGACACCGGCTCCCCCGAGGTGCAGATCGCGCTTCTCACCGAGCGGATCAAGTCGCTGACGGAGCACCTGCGCACCTACCAGAACGACAACCACTCGCGCCGCGGGCTGCTCAAGCTCGTCGGTCAGCGCCGAAGGCTGCTGGCCTACCTCGTCCGAAACGACGTGGATCGCTACCGCGCGGTGATCGGTCGACTGGGGCTGCGCCGCTAATCCCGCACCCGCTCCGCACGCGGTTCGTGAGCCGACCAGGCTCCCGATCGCGCAGATCCGGCACAGCGTCCACGCCGGACCACCGGGCGCCATCGACGCCCATCACCCCACCAACCTCAGCGCCCGCCAGAGCGGCCGCCCGCCACCTCGGCTCAGCCGAGCGTCGTGTGCGGGCCGAGCGCCGGGCCGCGAGGCAAACAACCAACACCTGGAGGAATCAGTGGCAATCAAGGTAGAAGCCGAGATCGGCGGCCAGCCCTTCTCACTCGAGGCTGGCAAGCTCGCAGAACAGGCCGATGGCGCCGTGCTCGTGCGCTATGGCGACACGGTATTGCTGGCGACCGCCGTCTCAGCGGAGCCGCGGGAGGGTATCGACTTCTTCCCGCTCACCGTCGATTACGAAGAGCGGATGTACGCCGCGGGCAAGATCCCGGGCGGCTTCATCAAGCGTGAGTCGCGTCCGTCGGAGGCGGCCATCCTGGCGATGCGCCTCACCGACCGGCCGATCCGACCACTCTTCCCGAAGGGCTACAAGCAGGACGTGCAGGTCGTGCTCACCGTCCTGTCGACCGACCAGGAGAACGATCCGGACATCTTGGCCATCAATGGCGCATCCGCGGCGCTGACCATCAGCAGCATCCCGTTCCTCGGTCCGATCGGGGCCGTGCGGGTCGGCTACATCGACGGCGCCTTTGTGACGAATCCAACGAACACCCAGCTCGCCACCAGCCAGCTCGACCTCGTGGTGGCCGGCACGCGCGAGGCGGTGATGATGGTCGAGGCCGGCGCCAAGATCCTGCCCGAGTCGGTCATGGCCGATGCGATCGCCTACGCCCACGCGGAGCTCCAGCACAGCATCGACCTCCAGGAGAAGCTGGCGGCGACCGCCGGCAAGGCCAAGAAGGTCCCGTTCCTGGGACCCAAGGCCGATTCGATCGTCAAGCTCGGCCAGGCGCTTACCGACCCGAAGGTCGAGTTCGTCGTGCTCGACCTCGAGACGACCGCCATGAAGCCGGAGAACGGCTACATCGTCGATCTCGCCGCGCTGCGCGTGCGGGGCGGCAAGGTGGTCGACCGCTTCGAGTCGCTGGTCAACCCTGGCCGCGCGATCGTCGGGCACCAGATCCATGGCCTGAGCGACGGCGACGTCGATAAGGCTCCCACCGCGTCCGAGGTGCTCACCAAGTTCGCCGCGTGGGTCGGGGACGCGCCGGTGGTCGCCCACAACGTCGGGTTCGACCTGCCGTTCGTGCTGCGCCACATGCCGCCCGACGCCGGCTGGAAGCCCAGCGCGGTGTACGACACGCTCGAACTGGCGTACCAGCTGTATCCCGATGCCGGCAGCTACAAGCTGGCCGACCTGGTCCGCTTCGTCTTCGGTCGTGACCACGGCGCCGCACACCGCGCCATGCCCGACGCGGAGGCGACGGCCGAGCTGTTCATCGATCTCACCACCAGGCTGCCCGAGCGGCTCGACGCGGTTCGCGCCGACATCGCCGCAGAGATCCGGCGCAGCAAGACCGACTACAACCGGGCCGCGCAGGGCGATCGGATGGAGGACATCCGGCGCCAGCACGGCATCGGATCGGGCCTGATGGACGTGCTGACCAAAGCGACGTCGCGCGAGCTGGTGTTGTCGGAGAACATCCGGATCGATGGACGCGACACGACCACCATCCGGCCGATCAGCGTCGAGATCGGGATCCTGCCTCGCACCCATGGCTCGGGCCTCTTCCAGCGAGGCCAGACACAGGCCCTGACGATCGTCACGCTCGGACCGGGCTCCGACGTGCAGCGGCTCGACACGATCTCGCCCGAGACCGAGAAGCGCTACATGCACCACTACAACTTCCCTCCCTACTCGGTCGGCGAGGCACGCCCGATGCGCGGCCCCGGACGGCGCGAGATCGGGCACGGCGCGCTCGCCGAGCGTGCACTGACGCCCGTCCTGCCGTCGGCTGAAGAGTTCCCGTACGCGATCCGGGTGGTGAGCGAGGTGGTCAGCAGCAACGGCTCGACCTCCATGGCCAGCACCTGCGGCTCGACGCTGGCGCTGATGGATGCCGGCGTGCCGATCTCCGCGCCGGTCGCTGGTGCGGCGATGGGCCTGATCTCCGACTCCGCCACCGGCCGGCACGCGGTGCTGACCGACATCAGCGGCAAGGAGGATGCGTACGGCGACATGGACTTCAAGGTGGCCGGCACCGCCGAGGGCGTGACCGCGTTGCAGATGGACATCAAGGTCGGCGGCATCCCGATGGAGGTGATGCGCGACGCCCTGGAGCAGGCTCGCGTGGCCCGCCTCTTCATCCTGGACAAGATGACCGCCGTCATCAGCGCCAGCCGCAGCGAGCTGTCGCCGTACGCGCCTCGGATCACGACCATCAAGATCCCGATCGACAAGATCCGGGACGTGATCGGCTCGGGGGGCAAGGTGATCCGCCAGATCGTGGCCGAGACCGGCACCCAGATCAACGTCGAGGACGACGGCACGATCCAGATCGCATCGGTCTCGCAGGAGAATGCGCAAAAGGCGATCCGCTGGATCGAGGGCCTGACCCGCGATGTCGAGGTCGGCAAGGAGTACCTCGGCAAGGTGACCCGCATCATGAACTTCGGCGCCTTCGTCGAGATCATGCCTGGCAAGGAGGGGCTGGTGCACATCAGCCAGCTCGCCGACTACCGGGTGCCGCGGGTCGAGGACGTGGTCAGCATCGGCGACGAGCTGATGGTGGTCGTGACCGAGATCGACCGCATGGGCCGCGTCAACCTGAGCCGCCGGGCGGCGATGGAGCGGCACATGGCCAAGGCGGGCGTCAGCGAAGAGTCCTGACGCCGATGGGGGCCGAGGCGCTGCTCACCGCGGTAGCCGCCGAGGTCTCCGTCTGCACGCGGTGCCCGCTGCACGCGGGGCGCACGCGCACGGTGCCTGGCGAGGGGAATCCGCTCAGTGACGTCCTGCTGGTCGGGGAGGGGCCTGGCGCCCGCGAGGATGCCACCGGGCGGCCGTTCGTGGGCCCCGCGGGGCAGCTCCTCGACGAGCTGCTGGGGTCGATCGGCTGGGCACGTGAGCAGGTCTTCATCGCCAACGTGGTGAAGTGCCGTCCCCCCGGCAACCGGGACCCGGAGCCGGACGAGATCGCGACCTGCGCGCCCTACCTGGACCGCCAGCAGGAGGCCCTCGACCCGGCCGTGATCGTCACGCTGGGGCGGCACTCACTGCACAGATACCTGCCCGATGCCCGGATCGGGGAGGTGCACGGCCGCCTGCGCCGATCCGGCGGCCGGTTCGTCTACCCGATGTACCATCCTGCTGCGGCGCTGCACCAGTCCTCGCTGCGGGAGACGCTCTTCGCGGACATTCGCGGGCTGCCGGCGGCGCTGCTTGCCGCTCGTGAGGCCATCGAGGCCGATCGAACGGAATCGGTCGCGGCGGCCCCGGCCGATCCGACACCATCGGTGCCGACGACGGAGTCCGACGATACCGAACAGATGACCCTCTTCTAGGAGCACCATGCCAGACACCCTTCGCATCATCCCGCTCGGCGGGGTGGGCGAGGTCGGCAAGAACATCACCGTCATCGAGGCGGCCGGGGAGATCCTGGTCGTCGACTGCGGACTTGCCTTCCCCGAGCCCGAGATGCTCGGGATCGACCTCGTCATCCCCGACGTTACCTACCTTCGCGAGAATCGCGATCGGGTACGCGCCATCCTGCTGACCCACGGGCACGAGGACCACACCGGCGGCCTACCGTACGTTCTGCCCCAGATCCCGGGCACCCCCATCTACACCAGCCGCCTGACGGCCGGCCTGGTGACCGGCAAGCTGAAGGAGCACAAGCTCCTCGGCCAGACCCGCCTCGAGGTGGTCGAGCCGGCGGTCGAGTTCCAGATCGGTGCCTTCGCCGTCACGCCGTTCCGGGTCAACCACTCGATCCCCGACGGGATGGGCTTCGCGATACGCACCGCACTCGGAACGGTCGTGCACACCGGCGACTTCAAGTTCGACCACACCCCGCCCGACGGGCGGCGCGCCGACCTTGGCCTGATCGCCGAGATCGGCAACCGCGGGGTGGAGTTCCTCCTCTCCGACTCCACCCGCGCCGAGCGCGAGGGCTACACCCTGTCGGAGGCGACGGTGGGGGAGTCGCTCCAGCAGCTGATCGGCGAGGCGACCGGGCGCGTCATCGTGGCCACCTTCGCCAGCAACATCGGCCGTGTCCAGCAGGTGCTCGACGCCGCCTGGGCCAACGGCCGCAAGATGGTGGCGCTCGGCCGCAGCATGGAGCAGAACACGGCCATCGCGGTCGAGCTCGGCTACCTCGACACGCGCGACGGGACGATGGTCGGCAAGGACTCGCTGGGACGCCTTCCCAAGGACAAGCTGGTGGTGATGACCACCGGGTCCCAGGGCGAGCCGATGTCCGGGCTGACCCGCATGAGCAACCGAGACCATCGGTCCATCACGGTCGAGCCGGGCGACACGGTGATCATCTCCGCCTCGCCGATCCCCGGCAACGAGGAGGCCGTGGCCAAGACCATCGACAACCTCTTCAAGGAAGGGGCGATGGTCCACTACGAGCCGCTCAAGCACT
>JBBDNI010000064.1:0-10861 GCA_040877645.1 Chloroflexota bacterium | reverse complement strand
GCGTCGACCGTCTCGTACGCCTCCTCCAGCACGAAGGGGCGGAGGCTGGCGTGCGTCTGGCGACGGTCCCACGGACAGCCGTCAGCGGCTCGCAGGCGCGCCGAGATGGCCGCCATGCCGTGTGGCGAGGCGAGGTTGTCGAACGGCGGGAGAGCGGCGACCAGCCAGTCGCCGGCCACCAGCTCTTCGTCACCGAGCTCCTCGATAGGGCGCGGCGATCCTTCGGGCAGCGGGCGGATCGGATGCTCGGCCGGATACAGCGCGGCGAGGACCGCGTGCGGGCCGCTGCGAGCGTGCCGCCCGGGCAGCACCGGCTCGCCAGGCGTGACCGCCACACCCGCCAGCAGGAGCAGTGGCAGTGACGGGTCGAACGCCACCGATGCCAGCGCCGAGGCTGCGACGACCTGGACCCCGGCCGCGGGATCGACCCCTGCCGCGGCGAGGAGCCGGTCGACGCCGGGCGCCGTCGCCCGGCTCGTTGTACTCATCCCGCGGCGGTGGCCGCGCCGAACTGCGGGTCGACCCAGATCCCGGCCCGGGTGCGGATCTCGTCGAGCCACCGCGCGAACCCGATCTGCCGGACCTCGTCCAGCTGGCTGGGCGGCACGAAACGGAAGGGCGAAGTGTCGAGCAGCTGGTAGATGTAGACCCCGCTCGTGGTGCTGATCGGGTCAGTGATCTCGTCCGGCGTGGTCAGCTCGAAGATCCGGTCTTCGCGAAGCTTCTCGAGCTGATAGCGGATCACCCAGCCGAACTCGCCGCCCTTGGCAGCCGTGCTGGCATCCTCGCTCTGTTCCCTGGCCAGCTGTGCGAACTGATCCGGGTCCGCGCGGAGCGTCGCCACCAGGCTGTCGGCCTGCCCCTCGGGCGTGGTGCGCGAGCCGGTGATCTGGATGATGTGGTACCCGAAGTCGGTCTCGACTGGCTCACTCAGCTCGCCCTCGCTGAGCGTTCGGATCGCCTCCTTGAATGCCGGCACGAAGGTGGACGAGGCCGGGTCGTACCAGCCCAGGTCGCCGCCTCGTGCCCCGCTGCCGGTGTCGTCGCTCTCCGTTGCCAGCTCGAACCAGTCCGCATCGGGCATCAGCGCCTCGGTGCGGAAGGCCTCGGCGCGCGCCAGCGCCTCGGCCCACTGCGCATCGGTCGCCCCGGACTGGTCCTGCTCGCCGGGAAGTGGCATGGCCAGGAAGTGGCGGATGCGCTGCTGCGGGATGGGGATCCCCGTGATGGCCGCGATGAAGATCTGTGCCACCTTGCGCTGGGGCTGGTAGGACGTCATCACGTTCGTGTCGAAATGGTCGCCGAAGGCTGTCCGCAGCAGCTCGCTGCGGACAAAGACTCGGTAGTTCGCATCCGACACGCCCGCCCCTGCCAGCAGGTCCTTCAGGCCGGTGTCCGGCCCGGCAGGCTTTCGATCCTCGAGGCGCACGATGTGGTAGCCGTTGTCATCCTTGGTGGGACCGATCAGGTCCCCGACGTCGGCATCGTGCGCCTCCTCGAAGTACGTGTCGTACACCGGATCGTCGGCCTCCGCCCAGCCGAGCAGGCCACCGCTGGCGGCCGATGCGTCGGCGCTCTTCTCCGTCGCGATGGCCGCAAAGTCGCCCTCGGCCCGCAGGTCGTCCATGATCGCGATGATCTCGCCCTCGGCACGAGCCCAATCCTCGTCGGTCGGCTCGGCACCAGCCTCGGCCCCCTCAGGCAGGGCGCGAATCGAGATGAGCGAGAGTCGCAGCCGCTCGGCCAGGGTCTGTCGTCGGCTGATCTCGGCCGTGACCTCCTCGTCGGTGACGGCGATCCCGTACCCGGCGGCGGCCCGTTCGAGGGTCCGTCCGAGCACGAGCGAGTCCGTGGCGCTCGCCACCAGCTTGTCCAGCTCAGCCTGGATCGCCTGCTGGCCCTGCTGGATGAGCGGGTCCCGCACGCCTCCGAGCCGGCTCTGCAGCTCGAGATATTGACCCTGCAGCTCGGAGCCGATGACATCCATCCGCGCGAACAGGTCGTCGACGTCGTAGGTGACCCCGCCGACTGACGCCACCGGGCGCAGGTGCGACTCGTAGTGCGCGCTCCAGGCCGTTGCCCCGAAGATCCCGACCGCCAGCGCAATCGCCAGCGCGAAGCCGGCCACGATCAGCTGCTGCGTGCGCAGCTCGTCCTGCCAGCGCGGGCGGTGCTTGCGGTCAAGGACCGGGCGGTTGCGAAACGACATGGCGCGACTATTTCTCCGCAGGGCGGATCAGGGATGGCTCCGACGGTGGGCGAGGCGCCATGCTAGCCGATGGCCCCCCACCGCGCCACCAACGCGGCAGTGTTTCAGCGTCTGCCGCTGAGCGAGTCGCGGATCGCCTCGAGACGCAGCCGGACCACCAGCCAGAGCGCCTCGCCGACGATCCCGCCGCGCATCTTCGAGCTCCCGACGACCCGCTCGCGGAAGGTGATCGGCAGCTGGACGATGGTTGCCCCCCGCCGGTGCGCCCACCATGTCGTTTCGATCTGGAACCCGTAGCCGCTGGCGTTCGCCTCGCGCAGCCGGATCGCGTCGAGGAGCTCGCGCCGCCAGGTCTTGAAGCCGCCGGTCAGGTCTCGGTATGGGAGCAGGAGCACCGTGCGCGCGAAGAGGGTCCCGGCGCGACTGATGAGTTGCCGATGCAGCGGCCACCCGACAGTGCCGCCACCGGGCATATACCGGGTTCCGAGGACCAGGTCCGCGCTCGTCATCAGCGGCGCCAGCAGGCGTGGCAGGTCGCCGGGGTCGTGGCTGAAGTCGGCGTCCATCTGCACCACCGCGCGCGTGTCGCCCCGATCCAGGGCCCAGCGGAACGCGTCCCGGTAGGCCACCCCGAGGCCCTCCTTGGCCGGTCGATGCAGCACGTTGACCCGCGGCTCTCGGGCGGCCAGCGCGTCGGCCAGCTGGCCGGTGCCGTCGGGTGAGCTGTCATCCACGATCAGCAGCGTCGCTTGCGGCAGCGCCGCCAGTATCGCGTCGGCGATCGGCTCCAGGTTGTCGCGCTCGTTGTAGGTCGGGACCACCACCACCACCCCCTGGCCGGCGGTGAAGCCGACCTGGGGGGCCTCGCCCTCCACCTCAGCGCCCGATGCCGAGGTACGTCACCCCGGCCGCCTCGACGCCGGCACGATCGATGGCGTTGCGGCCGTCGATCAGGAGCTCGAGGCCGGGGATGGTGCCGAAATCGAGCGACCGATACATGGCATGCGGCGCCTGGATGATCGCGGCGCGCACGGGCGAGGGGGCAGCGAGGTCATATGGAGCAAAGCCGGCTGCGGCGAGGTGCTCGGCGTCGAAATACGGGTCGTGCCCATGCACCACCGCCCCTGCGGTCGCCAGCTCGTCACGAAGCCGAAACGCCGAGCTGAACGAGTCCTCGCGGACATCGGCGCGGTAGGCGATCCCGAGCACCAGGACCGCGACGCCTGCCAGCGATCCCAGGCGATCTCGCAGCTCGGAAACGGCAAAGGTGGCCATCTGTTCGTTGATCTCGCGCGCCAGCGGGGGGAGGCGAAGATCGGGTTCACCGTTGAAGAGGAAATGCGGGTAGACGGGGATGCAATGGCCGCCGACCCCGACCCCCGGGGTGTGGATGTGGCTGAACGGCTGCGAATTGGCCGCGTCGATCACCTCGCTCACGTCGATCCCCCGCTTCGCGGCATAGCGGGCGTACTCGTTGGCCAGCGCGATGTTCACGTCGCGGTAGGTGGTCTCGGCGAGCTTGGTCATCTCGGCGGTCTCGGCGTTGGCCACCGCGCGCACCTCGGTGTCGGGCTCGAGCACGGACCGATAGAACGCGACCGCCCGGCGCGTGCTCTCCCCGCTCGTCCCGCCCACGATCTTCGGGTAGCGATGCAGGTCGAGCAGCACGCGACCGACCAGGACCCGTTCCGGCGAGAACGCGAGGAAGAGGTCGCGATCCAGGGTCAGGCCGCTCGCGGCCTCGAGCATCGGGCCGAACCGATCCCGGGTGGTGCCGACCGGCAGCGTCGTCTCGTAGATCACCAGCGTCCCCGGCCTGAGACCGCGGCCAATCTCGCGCGTGGCGGCGTCGATCGCCTTGAAGTCGATCTCGCGTCGCTCGTCGACCGCGACCGGAACGATGACCACCACCACCTCGGCCTCCCGAACCCCCGCGGCGTCGTCGGTCGTCGCACGCAGCTGGCCGCTTCTCACCAGCTCGGGGACGCGCTCGACGAGGGCTGGCTCGTCGTCGTGCGGCGAGCGGCCGGCAGCGAGAGCCTCGACGATCCACCCCGCGGTGTCGCAGCCGATCACATGGTGGCCACGCCCGGCGTACTGGACGGCGAGCGGCAGGCCGATGTGCCCCAGGCCGACGACCGCGATCTTCACGCCAGGACCCTGGCCAACTCGTCTCCGGCGATCACCCTGCCGGACTGGGCCGATTCGACCATCGCCCGGGCGAGGAGAAGGGCGACCATCGCCTGGTGCGGGTCGACCGGGGGGAGGCCGCCGTTGCGCGTCGCGCGCGCGAACTCATCAAGCTCGATCGCGAGCGGCTCGCGGCGCTCGATCTGGCGCTCAACCCGCTCGCCCTCTCCAACCGAGCCGTCATCGGCCGGGTTCGGGTAGAAGACCAGCTGCTGGGCGAGATAGTCGGCCGTGTACATCCCTCGCTCGCCGGTGACTGTCAGCGTGCGCTGCTTGGTCGGGGTCAGCCAGTTGATATCGAGCACGCCGACCGCCCCGTTGGCGAATTTCAGAATGCCGACGAAGAGGTCCTCGTGGTCGGTGTGGATGCGTTGCTCTGTCTCGGCGTAGAGGCGGATCGGGTCGGACCCGAGGAGGTAGCGCATGACGTCCAGGTCGTGCGGCGCCAGGTCCACCACCACGCCGACGTCCCGGATGCGGGCCGGGAACGGACCCAGCCGCGTGGCGCGGATCTCGAAGACGCGACCGAGCTCACCGTCCGCCAGGCGGCGGCGCAGCTCGCGGATCGCCGGGTTGAAGCGCTCGATGTGGCCGACCGTCAGCATGCGGCCGGCGCGCCCGGCAGCCGCGATCATCGTCTCCGCCTCGGCCCGAGTCGCCGCGATCGGCTTCTCGACCAGCACGTGCGCGCCGGCATCGAGAGCCGCCAGCGTCATCGGGAGGTGGAGCGAGGTCGGGACGACGATGCTGACCAGGTCGGGCTGCTCGGCGCTGAGCATGGTGGCGGCGTCGGCGTAGCCGCGCACCGACCTGCCCTCGGTCGCATCGCCCAGCGCGCGTGCGTCGGAGTCGGCCACCCCGACCAGCTCGACGCCCTCGATCATCTCGCTCCACACCCGCTGGTGGGCGCGACCCATCATCCCCAGGCCGATCACGGCGGCGCGCAGCGTGCGAGGCGAGTCGCTCACGCGGTGGCCCCGGCGGCGATGGGACCCAGCTCGACCGCGGTGGCGTTGACGGCCTCTATGACTGTCGCGACCTCGTCACCGGTCAGCGACGGATGCACCGGGATCGAGACGACCTGCCCGGTAAGCTGCTCGCTGACGGGGAAGCTCTGGTCCCCGTAGCCGAGCGCCACGAACGGCTTCTGCCGGTGGACCGAGATCGGGTAGTAGATGCCAGAGCCGACCCCGCGTTCGCGCAGCCGCTCCACGAACTCGTCGCGCCGCGCGACGCGCAGGGTGTACTGGTGGTAGACGTGGGTGACCCCCTCCGCCACGCGCGGCACGAGCACGCCGCGCAGCTCGGCGTCGTAGCGGGCAGCGATCTGGCGGCGGCGATCGTTGTAGGCGGGGAGCTTGGCGAGCTGCGCCAGGCCGATGCTGGCGTGGATATCGGTCATGCGGAAGTTGTAGCCGACCGATTCGTGGTGATATCGCACCCGCATCCCGTGCTCGCGGCTGAGGCGGACCCTATCCGCGAACGCCTCGTCGGCGGTGGTGATCATGCCGCCCTCGCCGGTTGTCATGTTCTTGGTGGGGTAGAAGCTGAAGCAGCCCGCGCCCCAGGATCCTGATCGGCGTGCGCCGACGGCGGCGCCGTGGCTCTGCGCCGCGTCCTCCACCAGCGCCAGCCCGCGCCGCTCGGCGATCTCGGCGATGGTCGGCTGGGCGGCCGGCTGCCCGGACAGGCTGATCGGCCTGATGGCTCGCGTGCGCGGCGTGATCGCCGCCTCGATCTGGTCTACGTCGATGTTGAAGGTGTCCTCCTCGACGTCCACGAAGACCGGTCGAGCCCCGGTGTACAGCACGCTGGTAGCGCTGGCCATGAAGGTGAATGGCACGGTGATGACCTCGTCGCCCGGTCCGATGCCATACCCCAGCAGCGCCAGGTGCAGTGCGGTGGTCCCGGAGCTGGTGGCAACGGCGTGCGGGACGCCCACAAAGGCGGCAAAACGCTCCTCGAGCTCGCGCACGCGCGCTCCCTGGGCCAGCGCCCCCGAGCTGAGGACGTCCCAGACCCCCTCCTTCTCCTCATCGCCCATCTGCGGGCGCGCGATCGGGATCATGGGCGCGCCTCGTTCGATGCGGCGGGGATGGCTCCGACCAGCACGGCACGACGACGGTCATGCTCCTCGAGGGCCGCGACGATCCTCTCGGCGGCGTGGCCGTCGCCGAAGAGCTCGGGGCGAGGCGTTGAGCGGTCCATCGCCGCTGCCGCCTCGATCGCCGCACCGACCTCATGGGGGTGCCGCCCGATGACCCGGTTCCAGCCAGCCTCGACCGTCTCCACCCACTCCGTCTCGGTGCGCAGCGTCACGCAGGGCACGCCAGCCAGGTACGCCTCCTTCTGCACGCCGCCGGAATCGGTCGCGATGGCCACCGCGCCGAGCTCGAGCGCGACCATGGCCAGGTAGCCGACCGGCTCGACCAGGCGCACATTGTCAGGCACGGCCACGCCGGCGAGGTCGATCGACCGACGGGTTCGCGGGTGGACCGGGAAGACGTACGGTCGGACGCCGCCGAGCTCGCGCAGCCACGACCCGAGGCGCGCCGGATCGTCGACGTTCTCGGGGCGATGCAGCGTCAGCAGCACGTATCCGGGCAGTTCCGCCGCGACCGCGGGCAGGTGCGCCTGGGCGAGTGGCTCCGCCCAGCGGAAGGCGTCGACCATCACGTCCCCCACCAGGCGACCACGATCCGCCAGCCCTTCCGTGGCGAGGTGTCGCATCGCGGCCTCCGTCGGCGCCAGCAGCAGGTCGGCGAGGTGGTCGGCCACGATCCGGTTGCGCTCCTCCGGCATCGCCGGGTTGAAGGAGCGGAGCCCGGCCTCCACGTGCGCCAGCCACGGTCGCCGGTCGTCGGCATACGCGACCTTGCAGGCGACCACCGCGGCGGCAAGGGTCGAGTTCGTGTCGCCGTAGACGAGGACCAGATCGGGCTCATGCTCGAGCAGGACTTGCTCGAGGCGTCGGATCATCTCGGCCGTCTGGGCGCCGTGGCTTCCGCTGCCGACCTCGAGGTTCAGGTCCGGAGCAGGCATCTCCAGGTCGCGAAAGAAGGCGCCGCTGAGAGCATCGTCGTAGTGCTGCCCGGTGTGCACCAGCAGCTCGCGGTGGTCGCGTCGCAGGACGCGGGAGACAGGAGCCGCCTTCACGAACTGCGGCCGAGCACCGATGACCGTGACAACGTTCACGCCCCGCCATCCTTGTCGTGTGGCGGGAATGGCTCGCCGCAGCTCGGGCAGCCTCCGCGGAACGGCGTGCCGTCGTCGACGTCGCGCAGCGGGGCGCCGCACGGGCAGGCGCTGCCGATCCGTCGCGCCGGGTTGCCGACCACCAGCTCGAAGTCGGCGACGTCGCCGGTCACGACGCTCCCCGCCCCGACCATCGCCCAGCGGCCGATGGTGACGCCTGGCAGGATCGTGGCATTCGCGCCGAGGGCGGCGCCGGCGCGTACCAGGGTGGGGCTCACCGACCAGTCGGCATCAGTCTTGGGGGTGCCATCCGCATTCACCGCGCGCGGTACCTTGTCGTTGGTGAAGCAGACATGGGGCCCGATGAAGACCCCGGACTCGACCGTGACGCCGCGGTACAGCGACACGTTGTTCTGGATCTTCACGTGGTCGCCGATGGAGACGCCGGCATCGAGGTAGGCGTTCTTGCCGATGATGCAGCTCGCGCCGATTCGGGCGTCCTCCCGCACCTGTGCCTGGTTCCAGATGCTGGTGCCGGGGCCGATCGACGCGGACGCGGCCACCTCGGCGGTGGGATGGATGCGCACGGGTCGATCGTTCACGCGAGCTCCTCGGGGCGGCCCATTGTAGCGGTGCCCGTCTCCCCGGCAGGCACCGCAGGCCGGCCGGCGAGCAGTTCTCGCAGCCGTGGCATCGCCGCCGCCACGGCGCGTCCGCGGTGCGAAATGGCGTCCTTCTCGGCCTCGGGCAGCTCGGCGGTGGTGAGGCCGGACGGGAGGAGGAAGATCGGGTCGTAGCCGAATCCACCCGCGCCACGGCGCTCGGTCGCGACCATGCCCTCCACCACGCCGCTGAACAGCTCGATGCTCGGCCCACGCGGGGTGCCGTCCGCCGCGAAGCCGGGCACCGCCAACGCCAGCCAGCAGACCATCCGTGCCCGCCGATCCGGCGCGTCGCCGACCAGCTCCAGGATCAGGCCCACGCCGTCGGGGACCTCCGCGCCACCGAACCGGGCGGTCTGCACCCCCGGGCCCCAGTCGAGCGCGGCGACCTCCAGCCCCGAGTCATCGGCCAGCGTCGGCAGGCCGGACGCGCGGGCATAGGCGGACGCCTTGGCAGTGGCATTCTCGGCGTACGAGGCATGCGGCTCGGGCACATCGAGCTCGATGCCCAGGTCGGTGGGAAGCACGAGTCGCCCCGGCACGTCACGAAGAAGGCGGCTGAGCTCGCGTTGCTTCCCCGGGTTGGTGGTCGCCAGCAGCAGGTCGCTCACTCCGTCGCGGGCGCCTCGATGGCTGCCTGCTGGACGTCGAAGAGCTGGCGGATGCCGGCCGTGGCGAGGTCGAGCATCGCGTTCATCTGCTCCCGCGAGAAGGAGTGCTGCTCCCCCGTGCCCTGCACCTCGATGAATCGATCGTCATCGGTCATGACCACGTTGAAGTCGACCTCGGCGGTCGAGTCCTCGGCGTAGTTGAGGTCGATCAGCGTCTGCCCGCCGACCACGCCAACGCTGACCGCGGCCACCTTCCCGACCAGCAGGTGCGACATCCCGAACTTGTTGAGCGCCCGCGCCAGGGCGACGTAGGCGCCGGTGATGCTCGCGGTCCGGGTGCCGCCATCGGCCTGGACGACGTCGCAGTCGAGGGTGATCGTCCGCTCACCGAGCCGCGGCAGATCGATGCAGGCGCGAAGCGATCGGCCGATCAGGCGCTGGATCTCATGCGTCCGCCCCCCGATGCGCCCCGTGCTCGCCTCCCGCTGGCTGCGCTCAGTGCCGGCCCGCGGCAGCATGCTGTACTCGGCGGTGATCCAGCCGCCGCCCTTGCCGCGCATCCAGCCCGGGACGCGGTCCTCGATCGTTGCGGCGCAGATCACCCGCGTGTCGCCGACGCGGATCAGGACCGAACCCTCGGCGAACTTCAGGTAGTCGTGCACGATCTTCACCGGGCGAAGCTGGTTCGCGGCGCGACCATCGGGACGGCGAGCCGCGGCGATCGAGGACATGGAGCCGATTCTACGCGGGCGCAGTGGCGGCGTCCTCAGCGCTGCCCCCGGAGATGCGCTACCGTCGGGACGATGCGTCTGCTGGTCATTACCGCACGCTACCCGACCCCGGACCGACCCGCGGCGGGCACCTTTGTTCGCGACCGGCTGGCCGACCCGAGCCTGAACTCGGTGGTGGTGGCACCGCGTCGCTATGACGGCTCGGCCTCGCTCCGCTACGCCGCACTCCTCTGGCGAGGGCTGACCGCCCGCGGCCATTTTGATGGCGTGGAAGGGCACTTCGTCCTGCCGTCGGGGTTCATCGCGCTCGTCGTGGCGCGACTGCGGCGCCGGCCGCTGGTGGTCTACGCCCACGGCGGCGACGTGCGGGAGATGGCGCAGCGCAACCGCCTCCTGCACTGGGCCGCTCGGGCTGTGCTGCGCGGCGCTGAAGCGGTAGTGACGAATTCGCGCGAAACGGCAGCCCAGGTGGCCGGGTTGGGCGCTGAGGCGACCGTCATTCCGCCCGGCGTCGACCTGAGCCGGTTCGCCCCTCGGCCCCGCCCGGCGGATAGGCGCACCCTGTACCTGGGCGGTGACGTGGAACACAAGGGCGTCCAGTTCGCTCGGCAGCTGGCCGACACGCTGGTCGGACCAGGGATTCGCGAGGTGGACCCGAGCGAGATCCCGGCATTGTTCGGCTCTCACACTGTCGTGCTCGTCCCGTCGCTCGCCGAACCATTTGGGCTGGTCGCGGCCGAGGCGATCGCCAGCGGCCGTTGGGTAGTGGCGCGCGCGGTCGGCGGCCTGGTGGAGATCATCACCGATGGCGTGAACGGGACGCTGGTGGCCGACGAAGATTTCGCGGGCGCCCTGGCCCGCGTGCCGGAGTACGACCCAGTGGCCGTGGCCTCAACAGCGGACCGCTTCTCAATCGAGACCCATCGAAGACGTATGACCGAGATCTGGAGTGACGTCCTCGAACGTCGACAGTTCAGCGCCGGGTGATCTGGCGCGGTCAATCCACGAAGTAGCCGGTCACGTCGAAGATGAAATCGGTGGTGCCCGAGGAGGCGAGATAGGTGGCGCTCAGCGTGCCACCGCTGCCCAGGGCCAGGGTCACTCCGTTGGCGCGGTTGTCGCCGAGCGGGAAGTTGAGGGTCGAGCTGGACGGGTTGGCGGTCGGGTTGGGACCCAGGAAGGCCGCCCCGGCCACGGTCGGGTTGGTAACGGTCAGGTTGCCGGTGACCGCCACCGCGTTGGCCGGCACCCCGCCGCGGCCGC
>JBBDNI010000063.1:0-10946 GCA_040877645.1 Chloroflexota bacterium | reverse complement strand
CATGGTCGGAGCCGATGGCGACGCGCATGGCGCCGCTAGTCTATCGGCCCGATCACCGCCTCGATCTCGGTGCGAGGCAGCGCCCCCTCGCGGAGGAGGCGTGGCCCTACGCCGCTCAGGTCCACGACCGACGACGCCACCCCTCCGCCGATCCGCCCACCGTCGACGACCGCCGCCGGCTCGTCCGAGTCGGCGAAGGCCACCAGCACGTCATCGGCGTCGTGTGTCTCCGGCTCCCCGGAACGATTGGCGCTCGACACGGCAAGTGGGCCGGCCGCAGCCAGGATCGCCAGCGTCACCGGATGGTCAGGGATCCTGAACGCCTGCGTCGACGACCCATCGGTCGAGGCGAGCACCATCGTCAGCGCGCCGGGCCAGAACCGCTCCGCCAGGCTCCGCGCCCGGGGATCCGCCGTGAACCCAGCGGCGAGCGCCTCGTCGAGCGACGCGACAAGCCACGGCACTGCCTTCTCGGCGGGGCGGCGTTTGGCGGCGAAGAGTCGCGCCAACGCGACCGGATCACCACCCCGACAGCCAAGCCCGTAGACCGTGTCGGTCGGGAAGGCGACCAGCTCGCCTTCCAAGAGCAGCTCTGCGGCGCGGGCGATCCCCTCGGCGTCGGGGGCAAGGCGGTCCGGCATCGGCCAGGAGCCCGCCTACACTCGCGCGACGCGCACGACGCGCTCGATCGCGGCCAGGTCTCGGAGCGTGGTGATGGCGGTCCGTGGATCCGCCGCCGCCACAGCGGCGCGGACAGCGTCGGCCTGGCCGGCGCCGATCTCGAGCAGGGCCACCCCATCGCTCCGCAGGCGCCGAGGGAGCTCAGCGACCAGCCGCCGGAGCAGATCGAGCCCGTCGGCGCCTCCATCCAGCGCGGCCCTTGGCTCCCACTCGACGGAGCCGCCGGCTGCATCCACTTCCTCGGTCGTGAGGTACGGCAGGTTGGCAATCACCAGGTCGACCTCGCCATCCAGCGCGACGGCCGGCTCCAGTAGATCGCCGCAGGCCAACGTCACCACCCCGCCGATGCCGTTTGCGGCAAGGTTCTCAGAGGCCAGCTCCAGCGCCTCGGCCGAGACGTCGCTGGCCGCCAGGCGCAACCGGCCGAGTGCAAGGGCCGCGCGGAAGCGGAGTGCAATTGCGAGGGCCACCGCACCACTCCCGGTTGCCACCTCCCAGACCTGCACCGGCGCATCGTCCCGAACCAGCCGCGCCGAGATCTCGCTGATGGCGGCCTCGGCCAGCAGCTCCGTCTCCGGACGCGGGATCAGCGCCCGGGCATCGGTGACGATTCGCAGCGAGAGCCACTCCTTGAAGCCGCGAATGTAGGCGACCGGCTCCCCCGCAGCCCGACGTTCCACCCATCCGGCGAGCCGTTGCGCGTCGGCGGGGTCCAGCTCGGCGTCCGGGTGCGCGTGCAGCCAGGCGCGGTTCCGCCCGAAGGCGTGGCCGACGAGAAGCTCCGCGTCGAGTCGCGGCGAGGGGTTGCCCGCCCCGCGCAGCACGGCGGTGATGCAAGCGACATGCGCCGCGGCGGCCGGACGCTCGATCAGGGCGCTGGCGCCCGGCTCAGCCCGCGTCATCGGTCCCGAACTCGGCCAGCCTGGCCGCCTGGTCTGCTTTCGCCAGTGGCTCGATCACCCTGTCCAGATCGCCCTCCAGCAGGCCCGGCAGGTTGTGCACCGTGACCCCGATCCGATGATCGGTCACGCGGTCATCGGGATAGTTGTAGGTGCGGATCTTCTCCGCGCGATCGCCGCTGCCGATCTGCGAGCGACGCTGCTCGCCACGCTCCTCCGCCTGCTGAGCCTGCTCCAGTTCGAGGAGGCGCGCGCGCAGGACGGCGAGCGCCTTGGCCTTGTTCTTGTGCTGGCTCTTCTCGTCCTGGATCGCCACGATCATGCCGGTCGGCAGGTGCGTGATGCGGACGGCACTGTCGGTGGTGTTGACGCTCTGCCCGCCTGGCCCACTGGACCGATAGACGTCGATCCGCAGGTCCTTGTCCGGGATCTGCAGCTCAACCTCGTCGGCCTCGGGGAGGATGCTGACGGTGGCGGTCGAGGTGTGGATCCGGCCCGCCGCCTCGGTGCTCGGCACCCGCTGGACGCGGTGCACGCCACTCTCGTACTTCAGCCGCGAATAGGCTCCCGGCCCGGCGATCTCGGCGATCCCCTCCTTCATGCCGCCGCTCGCCCCCTCGCTGACCGAGATCAGCTCCATGCGCCAGCGGCGACGCTCCGCGTAGCGCGCGTACATCCGAAACAGGTCGCCGGCGAAGAGAGCCGCCTCGTCGCCCCCGGTGCCGGCGCGGACCTCCAGGATCACGTCCCGATCGTCGTTGGGATCGCGTGGCACCAGCAGCCGCCGCAGCTCCTCGTCCAGGCCGCGCTCCTGGGCCTCGAGGCTGTCCAGCTCGTCGCGAGCCATGGCGCGCACCTCCTCCTCCGGGTCATGGGCCATGGCGCGGGTCGCCTCCAGCTGCTCGCGGACCGCGGACCAGGCACGCATGGCCGCGACGATCGGCTCGAGACGCGCCAGCTCGCGCCCCAGTGCCTGGAGCCGGGCTGGATCGCTCGCGGCTGCCGGCGTCGACATCTCCTGCACCACGGCCTCGTAGCTGGCCTCGATCTCGCGCAGCCGGTCGATCATCTGCCTGCCGCCGCGGCCGCCTCGCGATCCGATGCCAGGCATGACTCCAGCGAGGCGATGCTGACCTCCAGCATGTCGCGGTCGGGTGGCCGCGTGGTGAGCGACTGCAGCCAGAGGCCCGGCGCGTAGATCGCGCGCACCAGCCGGTTCCCGTAGTGGCGGGCGCCGAATCGGACCAGCTCGTAGGCGAACGCCGCGATCACCGGCACCAGCACGATGCGCGACAGGAAGAGCACCGGGAACGCCACCCCGGTCCGCGGGACGAGGCCGAAGAAGAAGATGCTGATGACCACCACGATCAGCAGGAAGGTGGTCCCGCACCTCGTGTGCGCGGTGCCGAACCGATCGACCTCGTCGGGCGTGAGCGGGCGGTCGGCTTCGTGGGCGCTGATCGCCTTGTGCTCGGCTCCGTGGTAGGCGAAGACGCGCCGCACCTCGGCCATCCTGCCGATCAGCCAGATGTAGGCGATGAAGATGCCGAGCCGGATGCCTCCCTCGGCAGCGTTGGCCAGGAAGTCGCTGGTGGTGGCTCGCTCAGCGAAGCCGGACAGGAAGAGCGGGAGCACGAAGAAGAGCCCGATCGCAAAGCCGATCGAGATCGTCATCGTCACGGCCATGGTCCCCCTCCCGATTTGGATATCCTCGCCCTCGGCCGCGATGGCGGCGGATCGCATCAGCATCCGCGTGCCGATGACCAGCGCCTCGTAGAGGACCAGCACGCCACGGACCAGGGGCACCTTCGCCCATCGGCCACGAGCCAGCGTGGGTGGCAGCGGCTCGCTCATCGTCCGGATCTCACCCGAGGGAGGTCGGACGCTCATCACCACCGTGGTGCGGCCGCGCATCATGACCCCCTCGATCAGCGCCTGACCGCCATAGAAGAAGTCGGGCATCCGGAAGCGCGGCCGCTCACCAACGCGCGCCACGGCAGCGATGACGAACGGGCCAGCTGCCGACAGCAGCTCGGGGACGAGGAAGAGGAGGTGGGGCGCCAGTCGCGCCCGCCATCCGGTCAGATGGGGGCGCATGGCCCGGCTAGCGCTGTGAGCGCTCCATCCGTCGCTGGAACCGCTCGACCTGGCCGGCGGTGTCGACGATGTTCTGGGTCCCGGTGTAGAACGGATGACAATTTGCGCAGACCTCGACGCGGATCGACTCGACGGTCGACCCGACGGTGAAGGTGGTCCCGCAGACGCAGTGGACCTGCGCCTGATGGTACTGCGGATGAATCTCGGCCTTCATGGCATGGCTCCTGGGATCTCTGCGTCGCCTAGGCCGCCGAGCTGTCGGCGGCGGTGACGCTGACCCGCTTCTTGTTGCGGGTCTGGTGACTGAACTTGACGGTGCCGTCGCTGGTGGCGAAGAGGGTGTAATCGCGCCCCATCCCGACGTTCTCGCCGGGATTGAAGGTGCTGCCACGCTGACGGACGATGATCGTGCCGGCCCGCACCTGCTGCCCGTCGCCACGCTTGACGCCGAGCCGCTGGCCCTCCGAGTCGCGACCGTTCCGGCTCGAGCTGCCGGCCTTCTTATGTGCCATCGGTTCCTACTCCTCGACGACCGTCTTCGGCTTCGGCGTTCGACGGGCCCTGGGCTTTGGAGGCGCGGCGACCTCCGTTGCGGCGGCCTTCGCCGAGGCGGATTCCACGGGTGCGGCCTCCGCATCCGTGGGGCTGGCTGCTCGCGGACGCGCCGCGCGCTTGGCCTTCGGAGCCTCGCTCTCCGCTCTGGGGGTCGGGTTGATCGCGTCGATGCGGACGCGGGTCAGATGCTGGCGGTGCCCCGTGCGCCGGCGGTACTTGACCTTCTGCTTGAACTTGAAGATGACCAGCTTCGGCCCCAATGCCTCCCCCAGCACGGTGGCGCTGACCGATGCCCCCGGCACGACGGGGGTGCCAACGGTCACGTCATCGCCGTCCCCAATCAGGAGGACGCGATCGAAGGTGAGAGCTGCCCCGGGCTCGCCAGGCACTCGCTCGAGCGTGAGCGTGCTGCCGGCTTCGACCCGGTACTGCTTTCCGCCGCTGCTGACGACGGCGTACATGATCATCTCCAAGCACGGCGAAGCGGGCACGGAACCCGCGGGACGACGAAGTCTATCGGGCGATGGGAGGGGTGTCAACGAAGAGGAGCCGCGTCCTCACTGCCGGTCCCGCACGAAGTGGCAGGTCCAGGGCGCCCACCACATCCTCCGGTCGTCCCGCCCCGCTGGCGTCGAGCCGCAGGACCAGCCGCATCCTGGCGGTGTGCTCCTCCTCGTTCACCTCCAGCACCTCGGCGTCCTCGAGGAGCGGCCGCAGGTCGCGCGGGCCTGCATCGGCCCGTCGCTCGCTCTCACCCCGTCGCCGCTTGCCGGGCAGCTGTCGTGCCGCCAGGAGCCGCACGACGGCCCCGCGCAGCGCGTCGCTGGTCAGCTCCGGCCCGCCGCGCACCTCGATCTCATATTCCGCGGCACGGAGCTGTGAGGCGGCTGATGGGAAGCCATGCCACACCTCGCGGGCGTCGACCACCTCGATCCCCTCGGGCAGGAGCGCCCCGGCCGCCTGGATCTTCCCGATCGGCACGAGATCGTCGAAGTAGGCGTCCAGCACCTCCCCGCGCAGCTCGATGCCGACCGGCAGGTTGGCCGCGAACTTCAGCCGAGGCCGTGGACGCTGCGCGTTTGACTGCGACAGCGGCAGGCCAGCCTCGCGGAAAGCTCGCTCGAACTCGGCGAGAAGCTCCGCCTGGCGGATCCGCAACGCGGGGTGGCGTCGGGCGAAGAGCAGCTGCCAGCGCTGACGCGGCTGCTCCTGCTGCCGGGTGGTCATCGGTCCGATGGTAGCGCTCACCAATCAGGACGGCCAGCGGACAGGGTCTCCCGTAGCATGTCCGCGATGAGCGACCTTCTCAGCGCCATGAAGCGCCATCGGCTCGGGATCCTCGTCGCCGGGACCGCCCTCCTCATCGCCATCCTGCTGTGGTCGGCTCGCGGCGCGCTGCCGGCGTTCGTCATCGGTGTCGCGCTCGCCTTCGTGCTCGATCCGCTGGTGACCGTGGTGGAGCGCCGCGGCCTCCCGCGCTGGTCGGGGGTGCTGGTCGCCTATCTCGCCGTGGCCGCGGTCATCTGGGCGATCGCGGCCTTTGCCATCGCGCCGGTCGCGCAGCAGACGCGCGACTTCATCGCCCGCCTGCCCGAGCTGGGAGCCGTCATCGGCGACCTGCAGCACGGGCTCGACGAGTGGTATCGCTCGCTTCCATTGCCGGTCGATCTGCGTGAAGCGCTCGACGCCGCCATCGGCCGGGCGGAGGACGCCTTCGCGGCCGCCATTCGTGAGTTTCTGGGACCCGCGGTGGGGACCTTGCTGCGCACTGTCGGGTTCGTCATCGGCCTGGTGGTGATCCCGGTCTGGCTCTTCTACGTCCTGCGCGATCGCGAGCGCCTGCCCGATGCCGTCGCTGCGGCGGTCCCACCCTCCTGGCGCCCGGATGCGGAGAATGTCCTCGCCATCCTCTCCCGCGTCGGGGGACGATGGGTGCGCGGGCAGCTGCTGCTCGGCGTGGCGATCTTCATCGCCACCGTCATCGGCCTCACCGCCTTGACGCTGGTCGGCTTCCGCGAATTCGGCGCCTTCACCCTGGTGCTGGCGCTGATCGCCGGGGTGCTCGAATGGTTCCCGATCATCGGCCCGATCGTCGCCGCGGTCCCCGCCATCCTGATCGGGTTCACCATCAGCCCTGCGGCCGCCATCGCTGCGCTGGTGCTGTACGTCGCCATCCAGCAGCTCGAGAACAACCTGCTGGTGCCGAAGATCCTGGGCGACGCGGTCGAGCTGCACCCCGCGGTCCTGATCGTCGCCCTCGTGGTGGGGGGGGCGCTGTTCGGCATCGGCGGCGCGATCCTGGCCGCCCCGGTCGTGGCCGCGGCGCGCGACCTGTACCGCTACGCCTTCCAGCGGCTGGCTGACGTGCCGCCGGCAGAAGCGCTGGCGACCGCCTTCGGGGTCCGCGCCGCGCCGCCCGCAGAGGCGACAGCGGACGGTGCGCCAACCGGCTAGCCCGGCCGGCTAGAAGGTCGGCTTCCAGGCGTGCATCCGCACCGATTGCAGGATGCCGAGTCCGAAGAGCAGCGAGATCATGCCTGAGCCGCCGTACGTGATGAACGGCAGCGGCATTCCGGTCACCGGCATGATCCCGGTCACCATCCCGATGTTGACCGTGATCTGGAAGAGCAGCAGGCTCACCAGCCCGACGGCAACCATCATGCCCAGCGAATCCTGCGCGCCCCAGCCGATGCGCATGACGCGCCACACCAGCAGCCCGAACAGGCCGAGCAGGACCAGGCCACCGATGAAGCCGAGCTCCTCACCCACCACCGTGAAGATGAAGTCGGTCGATTGCACGGGCAGATAGCCGAGCTGGTTCTGCCGTCCGGCCGTCAGACCCTGCCCGAACCACCCGCCGGACCCCACCGCGTTCAGCGCCTGCACCAGCTGGTAGCACGCGCCCTGCGGATCGATTGACGCGTCAAGGAAGCAGAAGAGGCGCTGGCGCTGGTACTCCTGCAGCGCGCCGACGGCCAGTGGCGCGAGGGCGACCGCGGCACCGGTCAGGAGCGCCATCCAGCCGATGCTCGCCCCGCTCATGAACAGCATCCCCACCAAAATCGCGACGAAGACCATCGCCGTGCCCAGGTCCGGCTGCCGAAAGACGAGGAGCGTGGGGAGCGCCATCAGCATCGCTCCGCCGACGATCGTGCTCAGCTTCCCGATGCGCTCTCGGCGACCTGCCAGGAAGCTGGCAAGCACGACGATCATGAGCACCTTGCTGATCTCGCTGAACTGGAAGTCCAGCCCTGCGACGCTGATCGACATCTGCGCGCCGAACAGGTCCGTGCCGACCAGCGAGGTGAGCAGCAGCAGTCCCAGGACCACGAAGTAGATCGGCGTCGCGAAGGTCCGCAGCCAGTGGTAGTCGATGCTGGCCGCCACGAAGAAGACGATCAGCCCGATCACGCTCCAGAGCAGCGTCTTCACGGTCTGCGGGAGCGAACCTGCCGTGGAGCCGACCTCGTAGTTGGCGGAGTAGCCGATCACCGCGCCGAAGGCGATCAGCAGCGTCAGGTACAGGAGCAGCTGCAGGTCGAAGGCGCGCCAGCGGCGCCCTCTCATTGTCTCAACAAAGGTTGCTGTAGCGGCGCTCATCGGCTAGTTCGCGGTCACGAGGAATTCTCGACGCAGATCCTGGTCGAGCTCGTACCATTCCTGGAGGAAGTACTTCACGACTTCCAGTGACACGTTGCCGCGGAGGACCGCCGAGTACGTGAAGGTGACGACGGCCAGCTCGGCGTCCGTCGCTCCCGGGGCGGAAGGCAGATAGGCGACGAACCACGAATGGAAGGGGAGCACGCCCTGGCTGGTGGGGGTCCCGAATTCCGCCGTCCCCGTCTTTCCCGACAGCGCGCCGGGCAGCCTCAGGTCGCGGATGTTGGCCGCACGACCGCTGGCGATCACCTCCCTGGCACCGATGCGCATGACCCGCAGGTTCTCCTGGCTGGCAGGCAGCGCGCGAATCAACTCGGGCTGGTACTCCCGCACGAGCGCGCCGTCGACGTCGGTCTCGCCACGCACGATCATCGGCCGCATCAGGTTCCCGCCGTTCGCGACGGCGCAGTAGGCGTTCAGGAGCTGCAGCGGCGTGACGGCGATGACGTTCTGCCCGATCCCGGCCTGGGCGAGCTCACCGGTGAAGACGTCCGCGCGCCCCTGCGACTGCGCCCACTCACGGCTGATCACGATCCCGGCCGCCTCGCCCGGCAGGTCGACCCCGGACCGCGATCCGAACCCGAGCTCCTGCGCCCACTTCCCGAGCCCGTCAACCCCGAGGTGGACCGCCATCTGGTAGAAGAACGTGTCCGAGCTCTTCGAGAATGCGTCGACGATGCTCAGCGGACCAAAGCCCTGGCGGTTCCAATCGAAGAGGCACTGTCCCTGGGGTGCGTCCGGGATCTGGTAGCAGCCGTAGGTCGGCCAGCGCCGCGAGACGGTCGTGACCTTCTCCTCGAGTGCGGCGAGGGCGGTGACCAGCTTGAAGGTCGATCCGGGAGGGTAGATGTCCGCGATGGCGTGGTTGCGCAGCGGCTTGGTGGGGTCGTCAAGGTAGGCCGCGAAGTCCTCCGGCGCGATGCCGGTGGCGAACTTGTTGTTGTCATACGTCGGCAGCGAGGCCATTGCCAGGATCTCGCCGGTCTGCGGGTTCATGACGATCGTCACGCCCTGCGACACGTTCCCCGCGTCCAGGCCCCACTGCAGGGTCGACTCCGCGATGCGCTGCATCCGCGCATCGATGGTCAGCATCAGGTTCTTGCCAGGCACCGGATCGGCGAGCCGGTCGATCACCTTGACGGGCCGCCCCGAGGCGTCGCGCTCCATCAGCTCGCTCCCGTAGGCGCCGCGAAGCTGCGTCTCGAAGCTCGCCTCGACACCAACCCGGCCGATGGAGTCGTCGCGCAGGTACCCCTGCGGAATCAGATCCGGGAGCTCGGCGCGCGACACAGGCCCGAGATACCCGACCATCTGCGCCAACATCGAGCCGTCCACCTCGCCGTCCTCGTTGAGGTACTCACGCACAGCGTCGGCGCCGATCTCGATCCCCGGAAGCTCGTCTCCGCGCTCGCCGATGAGCAGGGCAGCCTCCCGGCTGATGCCGCCGGCCAGCTCGACCAGGTCAAACGGCGACCCGGTGTGCGCGGCGAGTCGCTCCCTGAGCACAGACAGGTCGATCCCGGCGATGCGCGCCGTCCGCAGCAGGACCCAGGTCTTGGTCGGCGCGTCCTCGGGCAGGTCCGAGGGACGGGCATACACCGTCCATGACGGCGTGTTCACGGCGAGTGGCCGTCCTTCACGGTCGAAGATGAGCCCACGTGGTGCGCGGATCGGCATCTCGATCGTGCGAGCCGCTGCGGCGCGAGCCGCGTAGCGATCGCCATCCACCACCTGCAGCTGGAAGAGGCGCCCGGCGAGCGCGCCGAACAGCACCACGGCCGTGAGGGTGAGGGCCACCCATCGGGCCCTCGAAGCGGGCAGGTGGGGTTCGCTGCCGTTGAGGTCAGCCATCGGCGGTCACCAGGCCGCTCCCTCGTCGGAAGCAGTGCGAGAGGCGAGGAGTCGCGAGGGAAGGGCCACGATCGCGACGATCATCGTGTTGAGGAGGGCAGCCGACACGATCCGCTGGAGCGGAAACGCGCCGGCGAGTGGTTCGTCAACGAGCTGCAGGATGCCCAGGCTCAGGGCGTCCACGAAGATCGATGCCACGAAGACGGCCACGACCGGATAGGCCCAGGCAAGGCGGCCGAACAGGCGATCGCCCCCTGCGACGGCTGCCGCCACCAGGAGCAGACCGAGCGGGATGCTGCCGAGCGGCTCACGGACCAGGAGGTTGGCCGTTAGACCGGCGGCGAATGCCCACATCACCCCCGGGCCGAACCCGCCGAGCGCTGTCGCCAGCACGACGGCAATCAGGACGATGTTGGGGTGCACACCGGCGACCGTGACGACCGGGGCGACTGCCGCGTGCAGGACCCCTATGAGGACCGCGAAGAGGACGCCGGTGTAGCTGATCTGCGTTCCTTGACCGAACTCGACGACGGGTGGCGGCGGCGGTGGGCAGGTGCTCGGAGTATACCGGCGCCACCCTCCACAGGTCCCGGTCAGACGCCTGTTTCACGTGAAACATCTCCCCTCGATAACGCCGCGATAACGGGTCCGTAAGCGCCAACATTGGTAGAATGTGGATGCCCATTTGAACTCGCAGCGGAGCGCGCGTGATCAGGGTCACCGCCTGCACAAACCAGAAGGGCGGCGTCGGAAAGACGACGACCGTCGTCAACCTGGCGGCCTACCTGGCACTCTCCGGAACGTCGACCCTGGTCATCGATCTCGACCCGCAGGGAAATGCGACGAGCGGCCTGGGCGTGGACCGGCGGTCCGTCGACCGATCCGTCTACGACGCACTTATCAATCGCGTGCCCATTCACGACATCATCGTCAACACGGCGGTGCCGGGACTGCACCTGGTACCAGCGGCCGCAGCGCTCTCCGGTGCCGAGGTCGAGCTGGTGCCGCTGCCGGCTCGCGAGCGGCGGCTGTCCGCCAGCCTGGCCGACCTTGGGGACCGATACGATCGGGTTCTCATCGACTGCCCGCCATCGCTCGGGCTGCTGACGGTGAACGCCCTCACGGCGGCGGATGGCGTGCTGATCCCAATCCAGACCGAGTACTACGCCCTGGAGGGCCTGAGCCAGCTGGTGAACACGATTC
>JBBDNI010000062.1:0-10956 GCA_040877645.1 Chloroflexota bacterium | reverse complement strand
AGCGGATCCTGTACGCGACCAGCGAGAAGTTCACCAACGACTTCATCAACTCGATTCGCGAGCAGAAGATGGAGGACTTCCGGAACCGATATCGCCGCATCGATGTGCTGCTGATCGATGACATCCAGTTCATCGCCGAGCGGGAACGGACCCAGGAGGAGTTCTTCCACACCTTCAACACGATCCACGAGGCGGGCAAGCAGATCGTCCTCTCCAGCGACCGCCCGCCGAAGGCGATCACCACCCTGGAGGAGCGGCTCCGCTCGCGGTTCGAGTGGGGCCTCATCGCCGACCTGACGCCACCCGACCTGGAGACCCGCATCGCCATCCTGCGCAGCAAGGCCGAGGACCAGCTGAACCTGATCCCCGCCGAGGTGATCGAGTTCATCGCGCGCAAGGTGGTGAGCAACGTCCGCGAGCTGGAGGGGGCGCTCAACCGGGTCGTCGCCTACGCCTCGATGTCGGGCATGCCGATCAACAACGAGCTGGCCAGCGCGGTCCTGTCGAACGTCATGTACAACCCCAAGAAGCGGTCGATCACGCCGCAGCGCATCGTGCGCGCCGTGGCCGACTACTACGGAGTCAACCTGGACCAGCTGCGCTCGAGCAAGCGTGACAAGGCGATCGTCGTGCCGCGCCAGATCGCCATGTACCTGATCCGCGAGGAGACCGACATCTCGCTGCTGCGGATCGGTGCCGAGCTCGGCGGCCGGGACCACTCAACCGTCCTGCACGCCTACGACAAGATCGCTCGCGAGCTGGCGGAGAACGACGAGATGCGCCGCGAGGTGAGTGCGGTGCGGGAGATGATCTACTCCGAGTGATGCACGAGCCGGGGGTGGAGAAGATGCCGGGAGCGGTGGACAAGCGGCCGCGATCGGCACCATCGGTCTCGCGTGGCCGTCCCGGTGCAATGAGTTATCAACCGGGCTGCGCCGATCATCCACCGCGGGGCTTCATTCGCGGGCGGGATGCCCACCGCCAGGAGGCGGGTTATCGGCAGGGCCTGCGAGCGTGGGAGAGCGTGGCAATCCACACCGTCCACACCCCTACGGGAGACTACGGCGTACAGGTATTCTTCCCTTGGTTTCACAGAGGATGGGAACGCGCCCGTGGACAAGATGGATCGGGCGCGCGAGGGTGAGGTCTGAATGAACGTATCGGTCATGCAGGAGAATCTGGCGCGCGGCCTTGGCGTGGTCGGACGAGCCGTCAGCAGCCGGGCGACGCTGCCGGTCCTGGCCAACGTCCTGCTGAAGACCGAGAACGCTGGCCTGAAGCTGACGGCCACCAACCTGGAGATCGGCATCAACTGCTGGGTCCCGGGCAAGGTCACCGACGAGGGCGAGATCACCGTTCCCGCCAAGCTCCTCGCCGACCTGGTGGCGTCGCTCCCGAACCAGCGCATCGACCTGCAGTACTCGCCCAAGGACCGCACCCTGAAGGTGACGTGCGGTGGCAGCCGATCCTCGATCAAGGGCATCGAGGCCGATGAGTTCCCGGTGGTGGCCGCGATCGGCGACACGCCGGTCACCAGCACCGACTCGCGAGCCCTGCGCGACGCGCTGAGCGAGGTGGTCTTCGCCGCCGCCAGCGACGAGAGCCGGCCGATCCTGACCGGCGTCCTGACCCGGCTCGCCGGCGACAAGATGACGCTGGCCGCGGCCGACAACTACCGGATCGCGGTGCGCACCCTCACCCTGGCCAAGGCGGTCACGCCGGAGATCACGATCGTGGTGCCCGCGCGCTCGTACGCCGAGCTGGTGCGGATCATGCCCGACGCCGAGGAGTCGATCGAGATCACGGTCACGCCGAACAAGAGCCAGGTCCTCTTCCACGTCAACGGCATCGACCTCGTCAGCCGCCTGATCGAGGGCCAGTTCCCGAGCTACGAGCCGATCATCCCGACCTCCCACACCAGCCGCGCCGTCCTCGACCGCGAGGCGTTCCTGGCCGGTGCCCGGCGGGCCAGCATCTTCGCCCGCGACAGCGCCAACATCGTGAAGATCGAGCTGGGAGGCGAAGCGGCCGAGGGGCTCTCGATCACTGCGCACGCAGCCGACATCGGCGACGCCGCCGACGCCCTGGAAGCGGCGGTCGAGGGGCAGCCGACCAGCATCGCCTTCAATGCCCGCTACCTGATCGACGTGCTCTCCAACCTGGGCGCCGACGAGGCCGCGCTGGAGCTCTCCGGGCCCCTCGCGCCCGGTGTCATCCGGGGTGTCGGCAAGGACGACTACGTGCACGTCATCATGCCGGTCCGCACCGCGTCGTAGGCGACACGGACCGATGACGGCGCGGCCGGTCGCCGCCGCGCCGCGGGCCGGGACGAACCGGTGCGGCTGACCCGTCTCCAGCTTGAGGACTTCCGCAGCTACCCGCACGCCGAGCTGCACCCCGATCCGGGGCTGACGATCGTGGCCGGCGCCAACGGGGCCGGCAAGACGAACCTGCTGGAGGCGATCTCGGTGGCCATCACCGGCCGCTCGCATCGGGCCGGGACCGATGCCGAGATGGTCCGTCACGGGAGCTCCTTCGCCCGAGTTCGCCTGGACCTCGCCGACATCGACGGCAGGGAGACGGCCCGCGTCGAGCTGGTGCTGCCGGCCGAGGACGCGTCGCCGGAGATCCGCAAGCGGCTCACGCTCAACGGCCTGGCGCGGCGCCCGGCGACCATCGGCGAGACGGTCAGGACGGTCCTGTTTCGGCCGGAGGAGATGCTGCTCCTGGTCGGCTCGCCAACGGACCGGCGCCGGTTTCTGGACGCCATCCTCGCCCAGCGCGACCGCGCGGCCGGGCGTGACCTTGCCGAGCTGGGGCGCGTCCTCGCCCAGCGCAACGCCCTGCTGCGCGCCATCCGACGCGAGGAGACGACCGCCGACAGCCTCGCCTTCTGGGATGAGCAGCTCGCCCTGCTCGGCGCGCGGGTGACGGCGGCCCGGATCGCGCTGGTCGCCGACCTCGCGTCGGCAATCCCTGCTCTGCATGACGCGGTTGCTCCGGCGGAGGAGGTGGGCGAGCAGGTCCGCCTCACTTACGCCGACACGCTCAAGGATGCATGGCCAGAGCGTCTGTCGGGCGTGGGGTCGGCGGCGCCTGACCTTGACGAGCTGACCGCGGCCTACCGCCGACGGATCGCGGCGGTCCGCGAGAAGGAGCTGTGGAACGGCGCCTCCCTGGTCGGGCCGCACCGTGACGACCTGCGGGTGGAGCTCGGCGGGCGGGAAGTGGCGACCCATGCCAGCCGCGGCCAGCAGCGCACCATCATCCTGGCCCTCAAGCTGGCGGAGACCGACCTGCTGGCCGCCGATGGCGCCCCCACGCCCACGGTCCTCCTGGACGACGTCTTCTCCGAGCTCGACGCCGACCGCTCGGAACGGCTCCTCGCCCTGCTCCTGGAGCGCGGGCAGGTGCTGGTCACCATGGCCGACCCGGCGTCGCTCCCCGGTGGCCGTCGCGGGGTGGCGGTCTGGCAGGTCGGGGACGGACGCCTCTTCCAGGCGCCCCAGGTCGCATGAGCCGAACCGAGGAGGCGGCCTCGGCCGTTCAGCGCGCCCTGCTGGCGTGTGTCGGTCCCGGCGCCGCGGAGGCACTCGCCCTTGCCCAGGCCCGGCTGGCGTGGCAGGAGGCGGTGGGCGACGCGGGGCTCGACCGTGGCGGCATGTCGTCTCGGCTGATCGCCATGCGCGGCGGCACGGCCCAGGTCGAGGCTTCCGAGCCGATCCTGGCGCAGGAGCTGACACTGCGCGCCGAGGCGCTCACGGCGGCCGCCAACCGACACATGGCGGGGCGGCCGGGGGCGACGATCGTCCTGCTCGGGGTCACCGTTTCGGTGGCTCGTTCGGGGGGCAGCCGCTCCCTATAATCGAGCGAGTTCCCGCCAACGCTCGAGCGCCGCCGGATCCCGATGAGCACCCGCCTGGCAACCCGCATCGGTCTCGTGGCCGCCGAGGAGCGTGCCGCTGACGCGCTCGACCAGCTCCGCTTCCGCGAGCCCACGGTCGGGTCCGATGTGCGGACCAAGGGAACCCTCTTCCTGCTGGCGCAGGTGACCGGCGCCGACGCCGCCCTCGGCCGCGCGGCGCGCGAGGCGCTCGAGATGGTGGAGCACGACTACTACTACGACCTCTCCGCCGGTGCCGGCGGGGCGATCGCCAAAGCCCTGACCGGCGCCAATCGGCTCCTCTACCACCAGCGCACGCGGCTCGGTCTGCCGCGCCGTGGCGGGATCAGCATCGTCGCCCTGGTGGTGCGTGGACGCGAGGGGCACGTCGCCAAGCTGGGTCCGGCAGCGGCCGTCATCCTGCGCGATGGGCGCATCTTCGAACTGCCCCCGCCCCCCTCCGTGTCGGAGGAGGACCCGCGGCTGCGCGAGCGACGTGTGGCGGAGTCGCTCGGCGAGGCGCTCGAGATCCAGCCGTACACCTGGCAGGGAGAGCTCACGCCCGGGGACCGGATCGCTCTCCTGTCGCGCAACGTGGCCCAGGTGGTCGGCAACGACGAGCTGCAGCGGGCGCTGGAGACGCTGCGCCCGACGGCCGCGGTCGAGCACCTGCACCAGCTGTTCGGGATCCGGGGCGGGAGCGGCTCGGACGGGATGCTGGCGATCGAGGTGGTCGAGCTGAGCGCGACGGCCACCACGCACCAGCTCGAGCCGGTGAGGCCGGCCGAGCCGCTGGCGGGGCTGCCGGACCGGAGCCCGGTACCGCTGGCCGACGCCATCGGGCACGGCCTGCATCGGACCGGCGACGCGATCGACGCGGCCCAGGCGGCCGTCGGGCGAGGCATCCTGCTGGGCGTCAACATGGCGCTCGCCTTCGTTCCACGGCGCCGGCCTCACTACCCGACCAGCATCCCGCGCACCGCGCTGCGCGAAGAGGGCCGCCGGCGTCGCCGCGGGCTCGCCGGGATGGCCGCGCTGGCCGCCCTGCTGGCGGTGGGGATCACGGTCGCCAGCCTGCCGAATGCCCGGCCGACCGACGCGATCCTGCGCGCATCGGTCGCGCGGGAGGCGATCAGCGAGGCGTTGGAGCTCTCGGCGACGGTCGCCGAGCGGATCGACGGGCGCGACCTCATCGACCGCGACCCGGAGCGCGCCGAGGAGCTCCTCGGCGCCGCCGCCGCCGCCGCCGACCGCGCCGCGGCCGCCGGCGTGGCCGCAGCCGCCCGTGAGCCGCTGCGAGCGCGCCTGGATCGGGGGCTGGACACCATCTTCGGGGTCGTGCGGCTGCGCGAGGCATCGACCGTGGCCGACCTGGCGACCGCGTTCACCGGCATCGACGCCCGCGACATGGTGCTGGCCAGCGACGGCTCGCTGTGGGTGGCCGAGGTGGGCCGTGGCAGGGTCCTCCGCGTCGACCCGTCGACCGGCGAGACGGCCGTCGTGTATCGGTCCGGCGAAGCACCGGATGGGGGAACCGCCGGCGCTCCGTGGATGATCGCCACCGCCGCGACCGACGTGGTCCTCATCGACCGGGACCGCCAGGCCTGGCGTTTCGACCTGGGTGAGCGGGTGCCACGTCGGCTCGGCCTGCTCGGGCTCCCGACCGTCTCGGCCGACAGCCACCTGCTGGCGGCGCTCCAGCATCGGCCTCCACTGGAGATCTTCAACCTGTACCTCGTCGACGCGACGAGCGGCGACGTGCTCAAGTGGACCCCCGGCGACGTCATCCCGGTCAACTACGGCGACCCGCCCGAGCCGTACCTGGTCGAACCGCCCGACCTGCCACCGGCCTCAGCACGCGACCTGTTCGTCGACGCCAACCTGTGGCTGCTGCATGCCCGGACGGTGACGCGGGTCAACTTCGGGACGCCGGTCCTGCAGGAGGACTACTCGCTCGACCCTCCTCCCGATGCGAGCATCCGTCGCGGCCTCGACTACCGGCTGCTCGACGGCGCCACGATCGCCGAGCGCGAGCTGTTCTACGTCTACGACGCGGCCAACGCGCGGATCCTCTCCTTCCAGCGTGCGGACGGGGCGTTCGTGCGGCAGTGGCTGGCGCCACGCGCCGGCGCCAGCGCCACGATGCTCGACGAGGTGCTGGCGCTTAGCGTCGCATCGGTCGCCGACGGGCCGCCGGTCGCCTACCTGCTCACACCCGAACGGGTGATCCGCGTCGTCCTCGAGTAGCCTCTAGAATCGGTCGGTGAGGCTGATCGAGATGGTCGTCGAGAGCGTGCGGGTGCACATGCTGTCGAGCCAGCACGTCGTCATTCTGAAGGAGTCCGATCGGGACCGATATCTCCCGATCTGGATCGGTCCGTCCGAGGCCAACGCCATCGCCATGCGGCTGCAAGGCCTCAACGCCGAGCGCCCGCTCACGCACGACCTGCTGGTCGCCATGGTGGCGGCGCTGAACTCGAGCATCAGCCGCGTCGTCGTCACCCACGTCACTGACGGGACCTTCCACGCCCGCCTCTACCTGGAGACGGCCGATGGCGGCGAGGCCGAGATCGACTCCCGCACCAGCGATGCGATCGCGGTCGCGGTGCGCACCGGGTCGATGATCTACGTCGACGAGCGCGTGCTGGATGAGGCCGGCGTGGAGCCGGACCAGGCACAGCCCGGCGACGATCCGGACGAGAAGCTGGCGGTCTTCCGGGAGTTCGTCAACTCGCTCGATGTCGACCTGGGTGGGGGGGAGAAGGGTCCCCCCGGCGAAGAGACCGGCGCCTGACGGGGCCACTTCGGTGCGGACGAGCTCGGCAGCCGGCGACCTGCCAGATTCCCGCCGGGTGAGCGCGATGCGCGCCCGCCCCCTACGATGGCGGCCAAATTCCCACACCGTGTGAATCCGGCTCCAATTTCCTCCTCGACACGGGTTTCGTGCCCACATGGCGTGAATTTGGCCAAAGCGGGCGCAGCGAACCCGCAGCGTGATCACCTGGTGTGAATTTGGCGATACGACGATCAGCGGCGGCCGAGGACCTCGTCGCGTCTCGCCCACAGGTCCCAGCGCAGCCTGGCCAGGTCGCGGAAGGTGCGCAGGATCTTGCCGATGCTGGCCCCAGTGTTGGTGCCCGCCGCGCGGGGGTAGTGGTTCACACCCACCTGTGCCGATCGCACGCCGCGGGCCCGCAGCTTGATGAGCAGCTCGGCCGACAGGAACGGCCCCTCGGCGTCGAGCCGCAGCCCGTCGAACACCTCGCGCCGGAAGAGCTTCATGGCGCAGTCGATGTCCCGCACCCGCAGCCCGAAGGCGACCGACACGATGGCGTTGTAGGTCTTGGCGATGAAGATGCGGTGGAACGGGTCGCTTCGCTTGATCCGGTAGCCGATCACCGCATCGACAGGCTTGCCCTCATCGGCGAGCCGCACGAGGAGCCGGCTCATCTCGCGCAGGTCGAACTGGAGGTCGCCGTCCGAGAAGCAGATCAGCTCGCCTTGCGCTTCCGCAAAACCGGCCTTCAATGCGCCGCCATACCCGCGGTTCGGCTGGTGGTGGACGCGGACCCGCGGATCGGCGGCGGCCAGGGCATCGGCCAGCTCGGGGGTTCGATCGGTGGAGCCGTCGTCGATGGCCAGGACCTCGATCGAGGGCACCATCGGGCCGATCTCGGCCAGGGCTCGCTCGACCGTGCGCTCGATGTTCTCCTGCTCGTTGTAGGCGGGAAAGAAGAAGGTCAGCCGCGGGCGGCTGACTGGCTGTGAGGCGGTCACGGCCGTACCCTAGCGCAACCCTCCGGCCGCGGGGACCGTCAGGGGGCCGGATGTATACTCTCGGCCATCTTGGCGTACGACACCAGGCGCCGATGACGCGGTGCCGTCACCGATGACCCGCGACTCCGTCAGGGAGCGGGGCGCGAGGCCACCGGCGCACGGTCTGCCGCTGGACCCCGAGACCCTCGTCCTACTCCTGATCCTCCTCGGCGTGCTGCTGCGCGTCGTGGTCGGCGGCCTGTACATGCCGCTCAGCGGATTCCGGGTCGACGTCGGCGACTTCGCGCTGTGGGCGCAGCGGATGGCCACCGCCGGGCCGGGCGAGTTCTACCAGCCCGGCTACCTGGCCGACTACCCGCCGGGCTACATGTACGTCCTGTGGCTGCTGGGCGCCATCGGCGAATGGCTCCGGCCGGTCTTCGGCCTGTCGATCACCCCTGGGCTGATCAAGGTGCCAGGCATCCTCGCCGACGCCGGCGTCGCCTGGGTCCTCTTCATCTACGCACGGCGCTTCGGCGACGGGTGGCTCGGCTCGTGGAGCGGTGCCCGGCTCGGCGTGGTGGCGGTCGTCATCTACCTGTTCAACCCCGGCACAATCTTCGACTCGGCGGTGTGGGGGCAGGTCGACTCGGTCGGCACGCTCGTCCTGCTGGCGACGCTGTACGCCCTGGCGAGGGGCTGGACCGAGGTTGCGGGGGCCGGCGCGGTGCTGGCCATGCTCGTCAAGTTCCAGTTCGGATTCCTGATCCCCCTGGTGGCGATCGTTGGCCTCAAGCGGCACCTGTTCGGCAGATCCTCCGACCCGCAGCACGCCGGGCGCCGCGATCCCGCCCGCGTGCTCAGCTCCCTGGCGGCGGGCCTCGGCACGCTGGTCCTGATGATTGTTCCGTTCCGCCTGGCGATCTGGGCCCCGAACGATCCGACCCACAGCCTGGTCGACCGGCTGGTGGCCGCCTCGAACACCTACCAGGGGCTGACCATCAACGCCTTCAACATCTGGCGCAATCCATGGAGCGGTCTCGGCGACCGATACGCATGGGGCTGCGATTCAGCGGCAGCCACCTCCACCTGCGCCGATGGGGCCGGCGTGGCCTTCATCCTTGGCTCGGTGCCGATCAGCTGGCAGCTGGTCGGCACATTAATGTTCGCGCTCGCGGCCCTGGTGGCGCTGGTGCTGGTCGAGCGTCGCGACGACCCGACCGGGATCCTGGTCGGCGCCCTGGCCCTGGCGGTCGCCTTCTTCGCGCTGCCGACGCGCGTGCACGAGCGCTACCTCTTCCCGGCGCTCGCCCTGGCGGCTCCGCTGGTGGCGCGCTCGTGGCGCTGGGCGGTGCTGTACGGCGTGATCACGCTCTCGTTCTTCGCGAACGTCTACTGGCTGTACACCACCGATTTCTCGTTCGCCGGTGGTGATAAGCCGATGAACCCGGGCATCTTCGGCCAGGCCATGCCGCGCGACCCGTTCCTGGCGCAGTTCCTCTTCAACGACACGATGATCTACCTCCTCTCGCTGATGATCGTGGTCGCGCTCGGCTGGATCCTGACCCAGGCGATCGCCATGATGCGCGGCACCGACGAGCTGCCCGCCGGCCACGCGGTGGATACCGGCCTGTGGCCGGCTCTGCCGCCGCCCGTCGCGGACACCGCCGCTCCGAATGCGCCGCCGGGGGGCAGATGGATACGCGTCCCCGCCTGGCTGCGGCGCGACCCGAACCCGCCGGGCGACGAGCCACCGCGCCGACTCGACCGACTCGACCTGATCTTGCTCATCGGCCTGGTCGTCTTCGCCTTCCTCTTCCGCCTGTGGCGTCTCGACCTCCCCCGCCACACCCACTTCGACGAGGTCTATCACGCCCGATCCGCCACCGAGTGGCTCGCCGACTGGCAGCAGGGCTGGTCGCGCGACACCTACGAATGGACGCACCCGCCACTGGCGAAGTACCTGATCGCGGCGGGGATCGTGGTCGCCAACCCCAACCAGGTGGTGGGTGGCACCGATCTCGACGAGCCGGCCACCGTCATGGCCGTCGCCCCCCAGCGGACCGCCTTCGGCCGCCCCGCCTCGGTCGTCTTCACGTCCGCGGGTGACGAGCAGATCACCGCGCGGGACGCCGTCAGCGGGGAGCTGGTCTCGACCTGGCAGGCACCTGGGCCGGTGGCCAGCCTGGCCTACGACGAGGACGACGACCGGTTGCTGGTCGGCCTGACCGGGGACGGGTCGGTCGCCGCCTACGACATGGCGGCCTTCCTCGGGCAGCTGGGGGAGCGGGGCCCACCGCCCGGCGTGGCCCAGATCGAGACGGACCTGGCGGGCGTGACCCAGATCGTGGTGCCTGACGGGCAGCTCGTCATCCTCTTCGGCGGCCCGGACGGGATCGTCGAGGTCGAGCGAGCCACGGGCGTCGTGCTCGCCAGCTCACCCATGGGGACGACCGGGATCGGCTACCTGCCGGCCGGCTCCGGCGACGACCCGCCTCCTCCCAGGGTGCTCGCCATCGACGTGGGACGTGGGACGCTGGTCGTCCTCGACGGCGGCACGCTCCAGCCCTCGACCTCAGTCACGGGCGACGATGGCGAGATGCCGCTGGCGGCGGAGGCAGCCGGCCCGATCCTGGTCCAGGGGAGCGGCAAGAACACCCAGGTCTGGGTGCCGGTCGGGCCGCTGCCCGCCGACGAGGAGCACGGCCCCGTGCTCGGTGGACTGAGCGTCTTCGACGAGAACCTGCAGCTCACCGATACGGTGCCGCTCCCTGGCCCCGCAGTGGCCATCGGCTGGCAGCAGGTGGCCAACGTGGTCTACGTGGCGGGCATCGACGCCCGGACCGACCAGCCCGTGGTCTGGACCGTCAACCCGCTCGGCAGCGGCGGGACGCAGAGCGCGGGCTTCGCCACGTTCGACACCACCGTCCTGCCCGGCGAGGCGCTGGCCCTGGCGTTCGACATCTCCGACCACGCGCTCGGAGACGACCACGCGCGCCTGCTGGTCTCGGTCGATGAGGTCGACCGCGGCCGGCTGGTGGCCATCGACGCCGGCAGCAATGCCTTCGCCTGGCGGCTGAGCGGGGTCCTCTTCGGCTCGCTCCTGGTCGGCATCATCTACCTCTTCGCCGCCACCCTCTTCTCGCGGCGGCGCATCGCCGTAATGGCGGCGGCATTCGTGGCCATCGACGGGATGAGCTACACCATGAGCCGGATCTCCATGAACGACATCTTCGTGGCGACCTTCATCGTTGCCGCGTACGCGCTCTTCTGGCAGGTCTGGTCAGGCCGATGGGCGCGCAGCGCCTGGTGGGCGC
>JBBDNI010000061.1:0-11047 GCA_040877645.1 Chloroflexota bacterium | reverse complement strand
CGCGCGCCGTGTCGTCGGCGGCGACGACGGTGACATGGCCACCCTCCGGCAGCTCGCCGATCACGCGGCGCGCCGCCGCCCGAGCCAGGTCGATGCGGGTGCCGTCCTCCTCGACGGCGCTCATCGAGGCCGAGGTATCGACGATCAGCACCACGTTGCCCGCCAGGTCGGAGGTGACGGTCACGAACGGGCGGGCCGCGGCAACCACCACCACCAGCGCGATGAGGAGCTGGAGAAGCAGCAGCCAGCTGAAGCGCAGACGCTGCCACGGGGCGTTGGCCTCGATGTCGCGCACCAGCTGCTGCCACAGGAAGGTGCTGCCCACCGTCACGTCGCGGCGGCGCAGCCGCAGCATGTAGTACGCGACGATGATCGGCAGGCTGATGAGCCCGATCAGGGCCAGGGGCGCGATCACTCGATGACCTCCCCACGGGTGATGTGGGGGTGGGGCACGAGCACGCTCGCCGATGAAGCGACGCTCGCGCGGTCGCGGCCGCCCGCCTCTCGCGCGGGGAGCGGTGCGGCGGGCCGCGAGCCAATCCCGATTCTCCTGGGGATGTGATCGCGCATGGCGCGCCACCGGTGCGCGCTGCGATTCACACATGAGTTAGTGCCCGCCAAATGAGGTGCTGTGCAGCACCCCATGCTGGATGACATTCTCTCGTGAATGCCTGCTGGCTCGCTCGCGCCTTGCGGCTTCACTCGATCACCCGTCTTCGCCTCAGGACGTCGAAGAGAAGGTCGGCCAGGTCAAGGTCTGAGGGGACGCTCACGTACGCGCCCCCGCGAGCCGCACAGAACGCAGCGAGCTCCTCCTGCCACTCGCCTAGCCGGGTGCGGTACCGATCGACGAGATCGTCGTCACCGGTCACCTCGACGCCATGGCCGGTCTCGTTGTCGACCAGACGCGCGTCGGGCGGAACGTCGGGATCGAACTCCTCGGGCGCCAGGACATGCAGCACCGAGAGCTGGCAGCGCGTGCCGGCCAGGTCGCGCAAGGCATCGAGATAGCCGGGGTCCAGCAGGTCGCTGATCAGGATCAGCGGACCGCGTCCGCGCAGCCGTCCCGCGTAGTCGCGGGCCGCGGCGGCGAGCCCGGTGAGCCGCTCCGGGCGTGGCTCGGAGAGGAACCGGAAGACCTCGAAGACACGCGCCTTGCCGCGCAGCGGCCGGAGCGAAACGGCCCTCCCCTCTCCCAGGAATGCGACGCTGACCCGGTCGAGGTGGGCGAGCCCAAGGTAGGCGAGCGCGCCGGCGGCCCGTCGCGCGAAGGTCAGCTTGTTCGGCTCGCCGAAGTCCATGCTGCGGCTGGCGTCGACGAGGACGTGGACGGTGACGTCCTCCTCCTCGACGAAGAGCTTGATGAAGAGCCGCTCCAGGCGTGCGTATACGTTCCAGTCGAGCTGGCGGAGGTCATCGCCGGCGGCGTAATTGCGGTAGTCGGCGAACTCGACGCTCTGGCCACGGCGGATCGAGCGCCGCTCCCCCTTCATCCGCCCCGCGGTCATCCGCCGCGAGGCGAGCTCGAGCTGCTCGAGGCGGCGAAGGAACCCCTCGTCGAACAGGACGTCGGCGCTGCCGGCGCCGGCCTCAGCGGCCCTCGCGACCGGCGCGGTCATCGCTGGGTGCCTATTCGACCGATTCGGTGGGCGTCTCGGCGATGATGGCGCGGACCACGCTGTCGCTGTTGATCCCCTCGGCCTCACCCTCGAAGTTGAGGATGATCCGATGGCGTAGGGCCGGCGCCGCAACAGCCTGCACGTCGCTGAAGGCCACGTTGAAGCGGCCATCCAGCAGGGCATGGATCTTGGCCCCCAGCACCATGGCCTGCGCGCCGCGGGGCGAGCCTCCGTAGCGCACGTATCTGCGCACCAGGTCCGGCGGGGTCTCGCTGTCGGGATGGGTGGCGCGCAGGATGCGCACCGCGTAGGCCATCACGTGGCTGGCGATCGGGACGTCGCGCGCCAGCGCCTGCATGGCCAGGATATCGGCCCCGGTGGCAGCCCGATTGACGGTGATCCGCTCCGCGCCGGTGGTGCGCGCCATGATCTCGATCAGCTCGGCCTCGGTCGGGAATGGGACGTCGACCTTGAAGAAGAAGCGGTCGAGCTGTGCCTCCGGCAGCGGGTAGGTGCCCTCCATCTCCAGCGGGTTCTGGGTGGCCAGCACGAAGAACGGCTCCGACAGCGTGTACTGCTGCTTGGCGACCGTGACCCGATGCTCCTGCATCGCCTCGAGCAGCGCGCTCTGGGTCTTGGGAGTGGCGCGGTTGATCTCATCGGCCAGGACCAGGTTGCTGAAGATCGGGCCCTGCTGGAAGCGGAAGCGTCGCTCGCCCCCCTCCTCCACGATGATGTTGGTGCCGACGATGTCGGCCGGCATCAGGTCCGGCGTGAACTGGATGCGCGAGAAGCCCAGGTCGAGCGCCTCCGACATGGTGCGCACCAGCATCGTCTTGCCGAGCCCGGGCACGCCCTCCAGCAGCGCGTGGCTGCCGGCCAGCAGGCTGATCAGCGTCTGGCGCACGAGCTGGCTCTGGCCGACGATGTAGCGGCCGACCTCGGTCTCGATCCCGGTCGCCAGCTCGCTGAAGCGCTCCGGTGTGATCTGCTCCGGTGGCGCGGTCGTGGTCTGCTCGGTCATCGGTCCATTCACTCCGTCGGTTCGAGGCGGGAGAAGTAGTCGCGCACCAGGTCCTTCAGCGTGATCGGGACCTGCTGGCGATCCAGCTGGAAGTTGGCGAAGTCGCGGAAGAGGCCGAAGACTGACCGATACGGGACGACCGAGTCGTTGTCGAATCCGACGTCGCTGCCGCTGCCAGTCTGGTCGCTGCCGCCGTCACCGCCCTGTCCGGCAACATAGCTGGGGTCGCCGGGCTCGCCGATGCGGTCGAACGGCGCGAACAGGTCGTCCAGGCCCGAGACGGTGAACCCGTTGTTCCCCTGGCTCGGCCCGTCGAAGCCGCCGATGCGGACGCCGCCGCCGGGGATGCGACGCACGGTCGTGCCGCCACCGCCACCCAGCTGTCCGCCGGTTCCCGGCTGGCTCCCAGGCTGACCACCCGGCTGGCTCCCAGGCTGCCCACCCGGCTGCCCACCGGGTTGACCGCCGGGCTGCCCACTAGGCTGGCCCGATGCGCCAGGTTGACCCCCGGGCTGCCCACCAGGCTGACCGGACGCCCCCGGCTGCCCACCCGGCTGGCCCGAAGCGCCAGGCTGTCCGCTGCCGCCCGGCTGGCCACTGCCGCCGGGTTGTCCCGGCTGACCCGACGCGCCGGGCTGTCCGCTGGCGCCTGGCTGCGGCTGACCTGCCCGCGCAACCTGGCGGGCGCCATCCTGCAGGGCCGATTGGGCGCGCGCCACGGTGCGCTGCAGCTGACGATTCGAATCGGACTGACGGACCGCGTCGGCGGCGCGCTGGAGCGCGTCCTGCGCGGCCTGCTGATCCTGCTCGGTGCCCGTGCGTGCGGCCCTGTCGAGCGCGTCGGCGGCCTCAGCCAGGCGCTGCGCCACTTCCGGCTGCGTCCCGGCGGCTCCCTTGGCGGCGCGCTGGAGCGCTTCCGCGCGGGCGGCGGCCTGTGCGCTGCTCATCTGTGCGATCTGCTCCTTGAGCTCCTCGAGGTCCGCAGCGGCCTTCTCGGGATCGCCGTCCTGGTTGGCGTCGTCCTTCCCGGCTGCGGCCTTCGAGATCTGGCGTGCCAGCTGCGTCAGCCCGGCGTCCTTCATGGCGGCCTGCGGGTCGGTGAGGCGCGACAGCTGCTCCTGCACCGAGCCGATCTTGGCCAGGGCGTCCTGGCGGTCGTTGCCGTCACGCAGCTGGCGGGCAAGGCGCCGCAGCTGCTCGATCAGCTCGTCGCGGCGCGGGTCCGGCGTCTCGGCCTGCCGCTCCGCCTCGTCGGCCACATCCTCGATCCGCTCGGCGACCTGGCGGCTGGCATCGCGCGCCGCCTGCCTGTCGCGGATGATCGCGTCCTGTGGATTCGGCCACACCACAAGCACCATGAGCAGCGCGATGGCCACGGCGCCGAACGCGGAGGGTCGCCGGGCGAGGTGCGGTCGGAATGCATCGCGGAGGTCACTTGTCGCCAGTCGTGCCCGGGCATCACTGAGCTGGCGTGCCTCCATCTCGGCGACCAGCGGGTCGTCGTGCGAGGGCTCGACCACCAGCTCCAGGGCCGTGCCGAGCCGCTCATGGAGGTCCAGCTGCGCATCGGCGCCACGCGCGGCATCGGTCAAGGATGGACGCTGGTGCCACGAGGCGATGGCCCAGCCGACGACAGCGACGCCGGCGACCCCGGCCATCAACCACGGGGCAATCTCGAGGGCAACGGTGCGGGCCACCAGCTGGATCAGCGCGGCGCCACCGGCCACGACCGCGGCGGCGACCGTCGCGATGGTAAGCGAGCGACGGAGCCAGAGGCGTCGGTGCAGGGCCCGCAGGCGGGCAAGCGAATCCGGCCCGAGGCGCTCCGCAACGGCGGCGGCCAGCTTCCGATCGGTCATGACGGTGTCACCTGGTCATCTGGCGTGGTCGGAACGACTGGGCGAGTCCGGCGGAAGGCGAGGCGGACCGGGGCGGGGACCACGAGGCGCATGGACGCGATGGTGAGCAGCAGCGAGAGGGCGCCGAAGGTCAGGGCATAGCGCGGCCAGAAGTGGCCGGAGGGAGGCACCGGGTCGAAGATGGACGGAATCGCCCCGAGCGGCGCTGCGCAGCGCGCGTTCGGCCGGCAGTCGATGACGCCGGCATTGGCGAGGTCGATCCCAAAATCGACCTGGCCCTTGAACCCGGGCATCTCAACGGCGCCGCCGCCATCGGCCGGGAAGCAGGAGTCGCCGTCACACATGATAGAAGGGCTCGTCCCGCGGATCTCGCTCATGATCGTGCTGTAGTCGCCGGGCTGGATCTCGGTGTTGGCCACGATCTCGATCATTGCCACCGCGGGGTTGAGGTAGAGGAGCCCTTCGGGCGCCGTGCGCACCGTCTGGAAGGGGTTGTCGGGGGCACTGGTCGCCGCCGCGGTCCAGAAGCGGAAGACCATGAAGCTGCCGATCACCAGGACGAGCATGGTGGAATAGGTCAGCACGGTTGCCGCCTGCGTCCGCTTGACCAGCGCCGAGAAGAAGATCCCGACCACGCCGAAGCCGATGGCCGACACGAAGAGGACGACCTGTTGCTGCAGGATGTCGGTCACCGACGCGCCCCCGTACATCAGCACCAGCGCTGAGACCGGGATCCCGGCCAGGATCAGGAGGACCACGAAGGCCAGGGCGGAGAAGAGCTTGCCGATGACGATCGCTCCCGGGCGCATGGGGGTGGTCACCAGCAGGTCCAGCGTCTGCTTCTCACGCTCCAGGCTGATGGCACCCGCGGTGAAGGCGGGAGCGATGAAGCACACCAGCAGCAGCTGGAAGACCGAGAGCATGGTGAAGATGGCCTGACCGATGGTCGCGGACGCGTTGGCGCCGGTGATGGTGCGAATCCCGCCGAACTGGTTGCCGATCGGGATCTGGTTGGTGACCTGCGGCGCGACGCTCACGTAGGCGCCATAGGCGATCAGGGCCAGCACGGCCAGGTAGGCGGTGATGATCACGAACGCGCGCCGCCCGCGGAACCGGGAGCGCAGCTCCTTGACCATGATGGTGGCCACCGACGAGCCGAAGGGGCGCAGGCCGAGGCCGCGCCACCGGGGGGAGATGGTCGCCGTGGTCATGCCGCCGTTTCCTCGTCGTTGCCGGTCACCTGGAGGAAGATCTCCTCGAGGTCGCTGGTCGCCTGCGAGAAGCCGCTCACCCGGTGACCGGCTTCGATCAGGCGGTGCAGCAGGCCGGCCTGCTCGTCGGGCGGTCCGTCGAAGTGGACCTCGAGACGGGTCACCACGCCATCGCTGCTGACCTCAAGGACGTCGCCGACCCGTGTATCGGTTCCCAGCCATTCGATTGCGGTCGCCGGATCGGAGAGCAGATCGATGCGAAGCAGGGCCGTGGCGCGCAGCGAGCGTTCGATCTCGTCGATTCGCCCGGAGCGCAGCAGACGGCCGTGGTCGATGATCCCCACCGAGGTGCACAGTTCTGCCAGCTCGGGAAGGATGTGGCTGCTGACCAGGATCGTCTTGCCCATGCCACGCAGCTCGCGCAGGATCTCCCTCGTCTCGACCCGCGCGCGGGGATCGAGTCCCGAGGCCGGCTCGTCGAGGATCAGGAGCTGCGGATCGTGGACGAGAGTGTGTGCCAGGCACAGGCGCTGGCGCATCCCGCGCGACAGCGCCTCGACATACGACTCGCGCTTGTCGCCGAGCCCGACGATCTCCAGCAGCTCGCCGATCATGCCGGCCCGCCGCGCCGCCGGCACCGAGTAGCAGCGCGCGAAGAAGTCGAGGTACTCCCACACGCGCAGGTCGTCGTAGACGCCATAGAAGTCGGGCATGTAGCCGATCCGGCGCCGCACCTCGACCGGGTCGTCGGTCACGCCGATGCCGCACACGATCGCCTCGCCGGCGGTGGGCGCCAGGAGCGTGGCCAGGATCTTCATGGTGGTCGTCTTGCCGGCGCCATTGGGCCCGACCAGGCCGTAGATCTCGCCCTGGCCGACGACCAGGTCGATGCCCGCCACGGCCAGCTCGCCGTTGAATCGCTTGACAAGGCCTCGGGTCTCGATCACGGGGGTCGCCGCCTCAGCCGTCATGGTGAGATCACCCCGGCGATCGAGGCACTGGCGAAGACGGTCGGCTGCCCGAACTCCGGCGGCACCCCCGAGGCGCTGATGCGGATCAGGATGCGGCCGGCTGAATCGAGCACATGCGTCGGCTCCGGCACGTCGAATCGGGTCCGAGCCGAGAGGTCGCCGAGGTCGATCCAGTCGGTCGCCACCGTGTCGTAGACGGCGATGCGGAAGCCATCGGGCAGCCTGGTCTCGACGTTCTGCTGGTCCCAGAAGATGGTGCCGGCATCGGTGCTCGCAACGACGGTGACCCGGCTCGGGACAAGGCCGGTGGCCTCGAGCGGCAGGCTGACGCGGAACGACACTTCACCATTGGCGAGGGTCACCACGCCCGGCTCGACCTGCGACGCCTCGCCGACCGTCTCGATGACCTCCGTGCCAAGCTGGGACGGGCCGATGGTCACCGCTCCCGGGCCCATCGTCGGGCGTCCCGAGATCACCTCCACGGCCTGGGCGTAGCGCTGGATCTGCTGCCCATCGAGCTCGACCTCGAGCGGCGCCGCCTCGGCCTGCCAGCCGATCAGGAACGGGCCGCGATCGATCCCGCCGGTCGCATCGCTGACGCGGCCGGGGAACCCGCCGCCATGGCCGACCAGCGCGTCGATCACCTGGCTCCGAACCAGGATCTGGCGCTGTCGTGGCGATGTGGAGTCGAAGCCCGCCGTCCCGAACACCTGCTGCGATGTGGATGTGCCGTTGAGATTGCGCAGGGGCAGCCGGAACGACTTGCCCTCTCCCGGCGCCAGGTTGCCGACCATCACGCCGCCGCTCTGGCTGATGACCGCCACGTCCTCCATCGGCTCCGCGCCGTCGTTCGTCGCGCGCCCCTCGATCGAGTCTGCGCCGATGGCCCAGGTCACGCGCAGGGACGGGGTGTAGGCGAGGACCGCATCGGCTCGGATGGCCTGCATGCCGAGGACGCTGACCGCGAGGTTGCGCAGGTGCGCCGGGTCACCCTGCTCGGTGGGGTAGTTGACCAGCTGACCGCCGGTGAAGGGGTCGGCGTTGGTTGTCCGCAGAGCCGAGAGCAGCGCATCGCCCCTGACCGTGAGGTCGTAGGTCGCGCGGGTCGGGCTGAAGACCCCGGCAAAGGTCGAGACCGATGCCGCCGTGCCGTCAGCCGAGCTTCGCACCACCGCGATCTGGTTGACGATGATCTGGCTCCCCTTCATGGATGCGCCGATGCCATACGAGACTGCCGAGAAGACGATCACCAGCACCGGGGCCACCACCCAGGCGAGCTCGCGGCGGTCGATGCGGCGCAGGACCAGGTAGCTCAGCGGGCCGATCAGCAGGATGTAGCCGACGATCACCGCCAGCAGCAGCTCGGCGGGCGGCACCTCGAGGGCGGGGAGGTTGGCGAGTGCCTGGGACATGATGTCGGCGACCTCCTCCTCGGGGAGGAGGCTGCCACCCATCTGCTGCAGGAGCCGATCATCGGGAATGAGCCTCGACCAGACCACGGATGCGCCGGCCCAGGTGCGGAAGGGAGCCGTGGCGAGGTCGATCCCCAGGAAGCCGACTCGTCCGGCCCCGCGGGTGATGGCCGCAAAGAGGGTCCCGCCCGCGGCATCCTGGACAAGGGAGATGGCAGCGCTTCGCAGGGTGCCGACGGCAGCCGTCAGCGCTTGGCTTCCGTCCGGGGCTGTGCCGCCGACCCACGCCGCAAGGGTCGTCGCATCGCTGTCGTCGATGGAGGAGAGCCCCTCGACCGGGAGGAGCGCCCCGAAGGCGGCGGTGCGCGACTGCCAGTCCGGGCCGCCGAGCACGATCAGCTGCCCGCCGGCGGCCACCCAGCGCTCGAGCGACCTGCGCTGCGCCTCGGTGAGCCCGCCGGAGTCGGCGGCCCACACGATCGTCTCGATGCCGCGCAGCGGCTCGGGGCGCTCGGGCAGGTCGGTTGGCACGAGCGGGATCGGCTCCGGGAAGCCGGCTCCGCGGCCGATCAGCTGTGGACGGAGGTTTCCGCCCCCATCGCCCACGATGGCGACGTGGCTGGATGTCCGCTCCAGCACGCGGACATCAGCCGATGAGGTAGCCAGCGAGGCACCCTCCGTGGACTCGAAGCGCAGCTCAATGGTCCGCACGAACGGGGCCGGGCGCAGATAGAGCGCCACCTGCTTGTGTGCCGCGGCCGGCAGCTCGACGAACCGGCGGACCGTCCCGTCCTCCCCATCGGCGGCGACGTAGCCCGTGATCGGCGGACCATCGTTCGAGAGCGTCACCGCGACGGCTGCCCACCCGTTCGATTCGAAGCGGCCGGCGACGAGCGCGCGCGCCTGCATGCTGACCGGCCCGGCCCCCACGACCGGGGCCGCCAGGGCGGGCAGCAGCAGCGCCGCCGTGAACGCGGCGGTGGCGAGCCGTGCCATGGTTGCGGGGCGACGCGTCATCGGACCTCGCGTGGGATCGGAAGTGTGGTCAGGACTGTAGACGCGGCCCGGGCAGCCGCAGTTTCAGGCGCACCCGCTGCGAGTGTAGCGGTACCCTCGGTACACTCCGCTCATGCCCCTCGTCCGCCCGCTCCGCGGGATCGGCTACGCCATGGATCGGTTCGGCCGTTCGGACGCCTCCGGCCGGCCGAACACCGACCTGACCGAGCTCGTCTGCCCGCCCTACGATGTCATCACGCCCGCGCTGCAGGCCGCGCTGCTGGCTCGCCACGACCGCAACGCCGTCCGCCTGGAGCTGTCGGCCGGGGCCGATCCGCACGCCGCGGCGGCAACGACCCTGGCAGCTTGGCTGCGGGACGGGACCCTCGAGCGTCGCGCCGACGCGTCGGTCCACTACTACCGCCACGCGCGCCCCGCTGCGCCAGACGAGCCAGCAGTGAGCGGGGTGCTGGCCAGGGTGCTGCTCGAGCCGGTTGGTGCAGGCATCCGGGCACACGAGCACACCATGGCCGGCCCCAGGGCCGATCGCCTCGCGCTCCTGCGCGCGACTCGCACCCAGCTCTCCCCGATCCTCGCGATCTACTTCGACGGCTCGCCGCACCATGACCACCTGCTCGGTCTCCCATGGACGGATGAAGGGCGGGCGCGCGATGGCGACGGGCTGCTCCACTCACTCGCTGCCGTCGAGCCGGACGAGCGCATGCTCAAGCACCTGTCGCGCCAGCAGCTCTACATCGCCGATGGGCACCACCGCTACGAGACGGCTCTCGCCTACCAGGCTGAGGTCCGCTTCGAATCCCCTCGGGCGGATGCGCCGCCCGGCGGCCTGCAGGCCGATTGGATCATGGCGGTGCTGGTCAATGCGGAGACAGAGGATCTCGAGATCCAGGCCACCCATCGGCTGGTGCTGGAAGCCGATCCGGAGGCTCTCCACGCGCTCGTCGACGACGCGGGCCCGATCTGGCAGGTGCTCCCGGTGGCCCCCTGGAACCTCGAGGCACGGCTGGCCGAGCTACATGAGGCCGATGGCCCCGCCTTCGGGCTGGTGCTGCCGAATGGCGAAGGTCACCTGCTCGTCGGGAACCCGGACGCCGTCGCGGATCGCATGCGTCGCGAGCCGGGGAGCGATGCCCTCCGCGGCCTCGACCTGTCGGTTCTGCATGCCGCCATCCTCGGTGATCGGCTCGGGATCGATGCCACCGCTATCGCCGCGGGGACGCACCTCGCCTACACTAGGAGCGTGCCCGATGCCATCGCCGCGGTGACGCGCGGCGAGGCCAAGGCCGCCATCCTGGTTCGCCCAACCCGACTCGCGGAGCTGGCCGCCGTGGCCAACGCCGGCGAGGTGATGCCCCAGAAGTCGACCTACTTCCATCCCAAGCTCCTGACCGGCATGGTTTTCAACTCCCTGGAGGGCGACGAATAGCGATGGTCCAGGCGATCAAGCGCGACGAGGTCTACATCGATCCCGAGGGGATCTATGTCGAGACCCAGCAGCCCGAGCGACGCAGCCGCAAGCCCCCGCTCCTGCTGGTGCACGGTGCCCTGACCGGATCGTGGCTGTGGTCGAGCTTCGGTGCGTACTTCGCCGAGCGCGGCTGGGAGGCCCACGCTATGAACCTGCGAGGGCATTACACCTCCGACCTGGCCGATCTGAGCGAAACCCGGATGCGGGACTACGCCAGCGATATCGGGGTCGCCGTGCGGCAGCTGGGACGGCCGCCGGTGCTCATCGGCTGGGGGATCGGCGCCCTGGCGGCGATGCTGTTCGCCGAGCACAACCGGGTGCTGGGGCTGGTCATGCTCGCCCCGTCGCCCCCGGCCGCCGCGTTGCCGCGGACACCGGTCGAGCACGAGCTTAAGCTCGTCCCCGATGTCTACGACGCCGACTGGTGGGGCTGGATCCAGCCCTGGGAGCGGCTGCACGAGTGGAT
>JBBDNI010000060.1:0-11136 GCA_040877645.1 Chloroflexota bacterium | reverse complement strand
GGGCGGCGGCCAGGGCCGCCGGCGCCCCCACACCGATGGCCGCGGCGAGCTCGGGGATGGTCCGCTCGCCGTCGGCGAGGCTGTCCAGGATGGCCTGCTGGAGTGGCGCGCCACGCGGCGCCGGACGGTCCGCGTCCAACCGCTCGACCACCCGAACGCGGAGCGCGTGGACCGCGGGCGGACGCAGCGACCACGTGGCGCGCAGGACCCCGGCGCGTCGCAGCCGCTCGGCGGCAGCAGCTGCCTTCGGCCCGAGCGCCCGACGGAGTGCGGGATCGCCGACCTCGGTGACCGTCGCGAACGCGGCGGCTACGGCCGGCGGCAGGTCGTCCGGCCGCACCGCCGACCAGCGGCGCTCGAGCCGGGACTCCAGGCCCGGCGGCAGCATGGCCGCGATCGTGGTGCCCAGCGGCGCGCGATAGTAGGCGGCGATCTCCTCCGCCAGGGCGAGCAGGTCGGGTGTCAGCATCGGGGCGGACACGACCGCCTCCACCGAGCGCAGCTCAGCCGGCGCGTCGCCCGGGTCGCCGGCCAGCAGATACCCGAGCGAGAGGCGATGCCCGTACGGGACCATCAGCAGCGAGCCCGGCGCGGCTTCGCCCAGCTCGGCGGGTAGGTGGTAGCTGAAGGCGCGCTCAGGTCGATCGGCAAGGGCGTCGACCGCGACGCGAACCGTCCGCCCCGCCCCGCGGGCCATGCTCAGACCTGGACGCGCCGCGGTGGCTCGCGCCGTGCCTCGGCCTGGATGATCTCCCAGATCTGCTCGACGGCCTCGTCGTGGTGCCCCGTCTGGTTGACGATCACGTAGTCGTACGCGTCCACCGCTGCCAGCTCCGTCTCGGCGTTGCGTCGCCGCAGCTCCCGCTCCGGCCCGTCCTCTGAGCCGCGGCTGGCGAGGCGCCGCTCGAGGTCCTCGATCGATGGCGGGGCGACGAAGATGAGGAGCGCGTCGGGGATGAGCGCACGGACTGACCGGGCACCCTGTGGGTCGATGGTCAGGATCGCGTCGCGCCCCGCAGCGAGGATGCCGCGCACCTGGTCGATCGGCGTGCCGTACCAGTGGTCATGCACGACCGCCTGCTCGAGCAGGCCGTTCCTATCGCGGAGCTGCTGGAACTCGGCCGGGCTCAGGAAGTGGTAGTGGACCTTGTCGATCTCGCCCTCGCGACGCTCCCGGGTGGTCGCCGTCACGATCGGCACCACCTGCGGACGACGCCGCGCCAGCTCGGCCACGATCGTGCTCTTGCCAACGCCCGACGGCCCGGAGACGACGACCAGCAGTGGGTTCGGGAAGGCGAGGCGCTTGGCCGGCTTGTGTGCGGGCCGCTCCCGGCTCACGGCTGACCCTCGGCCAGCGCGGCACCGACACCCTTCGGGATCGCCTCCGACGAGATGCCGGATGCCGACAGGGCGGACGCCAGGTCGGCCGGCAGCTCGCTCCAGGCCAGCAGCCGCCGATCGTCGAGCGGTCGGTCCAGGCCGATCCGGGCGGCGTGCAGGAACTGGCGGGCGAGGCCGCCCGGGCCGACACCGCCGCCATATCGCATGTCGCCAGCGAGTGGGAGCCCGAGGTAGGCGAGGTGCGCGCGGATCTGATGCGTCCGACCGGTGCGCGGGTGGAGCGACAGGAGCGTGTAGCCGCCTCCCCTGCCAAGCGTCTCGTACTCGGTGATCGCCTCGCGGCCGCCTGCCACCACGGCCATCCGCTGCCGATCGCGCGGATCGCGGCCGACCGGTGCCTCGATCCGCCCCCGCGGGGCCGGGGTCGTGCCCCGCACCAGCGCCAGGTACTCCTTGTCGACCGTCCTGGCGCCGAACTGGTGCATGAGGCTCGCCTGTGCGGCATCCGTCTTGGCCACCACGATGAGGCCCGACGTGTCCTTGTCCAGGCGGTGCACGATCCCCGGACGTCCCACTCCAGCGATCGAGCCGAGCGGCTCGCCGCGAGCCTCGGCGCGGCCGATGAGCGCGTGGACCAGGGTGCCGGTGGCGTGGCCCGCGCTGGGATGCACCACCAGTCCGGCCGGCTTGTCGACGATCAGCATGGCGGCGTCTTCGTACGCGACGCGCAGCGGAATCGCCTCGCCGTGCAGCGTGGGATCCGCAGGGGCGGAGAGCTCGACCCGGATCGTCTCGCCGCCGCGAAGCCGATCGGCAGCTCGCGCCCGGCGCCCGTCGACCAGGGCGCGGCCGTCTGTGATCAGGCGCTGGGCATGGGCGCGGCTGATACCAGCCACCGCGCTCACCGCCAGGTCGAATCTGCCGCCGGTGGCGGGGCCGGTGAGGATCCGGTCCGCGACCGCTGCGACATCGGTCACGCGGGTGCCTCGCTGCGATCCGGGTTGGCAAAAGCGAGGACGATGACCAGCACGCCGATGCCGATCACAATCGACGAATCGGCGACGTTGAAGGTCGGCCAGCGCAGCTCACCGATGCCGACCGAGAGCCAATCGGTGACGTACCCCAGCCGCAGCCGATCGGCGAAGTTGCCGAGCGTGCCGCCGAGGACGACCCCGAGCACCACGTGCAGCCAGGTGCCGCGATCGCGCAGCGTGCGATGGAAATAGACGACCATCCCGACCGACAGCACCGACACGACGATGAAGAGGAGCATGCCTCCCTGGAAGAGGCTGAAGGCCGCCCCGGCATTCCGGACGTGCCAGATCTGCACCAGGTCGCCGATGACCCGCATCTGCTCCCCGACGGCGAGGTTGGCAACCACCAGCGCTTTCGTCAGCTGGTCGGCAACCAAGATGGCGAGCGCGGTGAGGAGCAGGACGGCGAGCTTTGCCCCGCCCACGCTCCCCCGCCCCTCGCTGCTCATGCGACCGATGGTATCCGATGCGCAGGCTCAGGCGCGGCGGACCGCCAATCGCAGACTGCCAGCTGCAAGCTCGACCTCCCCGGTGGCCGGCGGCGGATCACCGTCCAGCTCCGATCCGAGGGTCAGCTCGACGGCGAGCGTCTCGGCGGCCAGCCAGTCGCGGTGCGGAGCGAGACGGTCGAGCAGGTCCGATGCCCCGGCGATGCTCGCCACGATGCGGTCGCTGACCTCGAGCCCGGCTGACTTGCGCAGCCCCTGCAGACGGTGAGCCACCTCGCGGGCCAGCCCCTCGGCCTCGAGCTCGGGCGTAACGTGGGTGTCGAGCGCGACGAGCAGGTCCCCGTCCTCGGCCACCTCGTGACCCGGCCGCGCCCTGGCGGTGATCTGGAACGCATCGGGTTCGAGACGTATGCCCCCGACCTCGGCGCCGCCATCGGGCAGCAGGTGCCAGTCGCCGGAGCGCGCGCCGGCCATGATCGAGCCCACCGCAGCCCCGTGGCGTGGCCCGATCACCGGCAGGAGCGGGTAGAGCGTGCGCTCGACCAGGTCCGATGCATCGGTCAGGAGGTCGAGGGACTTGGCGTTGAGCTCATCGAGCAGGTCGGCCTGCAATGCGGCGGCGGTCGCCGGATCGGCGCTCAATGCGCCGCCGGCGTTGACCGGCAGCTTGACCCGCACCGCCGCGATTGGCTGCCGGGTCCGGAGGCCTGAGGCCGCACGCGCGGTCCTTCCCGCGGCGACAACGCGGCGGGCGAGCGCGACGCCGGTGTCGAGCTCGGCGAGCTGGCGACCGGCCTGGCGAATCGGGAAGTCGCTGAGATGGACGCTGTCCGGAGCCGATGGGTCGACGGATGCCACCAGGTTGGCCCACATCGCGTCGGCCAGGTGCGGCACGAACGGTGCGAGCAGCTGCGTCACCGCGACAAGCACCTCGTGCAGGGTGGCATAGGCAGCGCGCTTGTCGGCGTCCAGCTCCCCCTTCCAGAAGCGCCGCCGGCTGCGTCGGACGTACCAGTTCGACAGCTCATCGACGAACGCCTCGATCGCGCGCGCCGCGCGCGCCGCGTCATACCCGTCGAGCGCTGAGCGCACCTCGCCGACGAGCCCGTCGAGGCGGGAGAGGAGCCAGCGATCGAGGTGCGTCCGTTCGGCGGCGGCGTCATCAGCCCCGGGGGTCCAACCGTCGATCCGGGCATACGTCACCAGGAATCCGTAGCTGTTCCAGAGCGGCAGGAAAAAGCGCCGCACGACCTCGTGGCCGGGGCCGTAGCCGAACTTCAGATTGACGGCCGGGTTCGCGGCCGAGTACATCCAGCGCATCACGTCAGCGCCGATCTGCTCCGCCGCATCGTCGAACGGGATGGCGTTCCCCCGGCTCTTGTGCATCTCCTCGCCATGCTCGTCAAGGACCGTGGCGTACCCGAAGATTGTCCGGGTCATCGGCGCGTCGGCCAGCACGGTTGACATCGTCAGCAGGGCGTAGAACCAGTTGCGGAACTGGCCGGGAAAGGCCTCGACGATAAAGTCAGCGGGGAACCACTCCGCCCAGAAGTCGCGATCGGCGTTCCAGCCCATCGTGCTGAAGCTCACGATCCCGGCGTCCAGCCACGGGTTGCCGACGTCCCCGATGCGCCGTGATCGCCCTCCGCACGCTGGACATGCGATCTCCACCTGGTCGATGAACGGCTTGTGCGGCGAGTGGCCATCGAAGGCCTCCCAGCCGGCGACCGCCCGCTCGCGAAGCTCATCCCGTGACCCGAGCACCTCCCAGGCGGGGCAATCGGCGCACTCCCAGATCGGCAGCGCGAGCCCGTAGTAGCGCTTCTTGCTGATCATCCAGTCGCTCATGTTTCGGAGCCAGTCCAGCTCGCGCTCCTCCAGACCGATCCCGGGAGGCAGCCAGCTGATCCGGCGCGTCACCGCACTGATCGGCTCGCGCAGCGGATCCATGGCGATGAACCACTCGTCGACGAGCCGGAAGACGAGCTGCGTGCCGCACCGCCAGCAGACCGGATAGTGATGCAGGTAGCGCTCGCGGCTGATGAGCAGGCCCTTGGCCTCGAGGTCAGCCGCGACGTCGGTGGCAAGGTCGCTCGCCGCATCATCGGTCGCGCCGGCAAAGCGACCGGTCTGCCAGCCGTAGCCGTCCCGGAAGATCCCGAACTCGTCGATCGGATCGAGCACGGCCAGCCCGTCTCGCTTCGCGAGGGCGAAGTCCTCCTGGCCGCAGCCCGGGGCGATGTGGACGATGCCGGTCCCCTCCTCATCGGAGACCTCGTCCCACTCGATCACGCGATGCCCGACACCCGCCTGGATCGGCAGCTCGTCGAACGGACCGCGATATTTCAGACCGATCAGCTCGCTCCCCGGCGCCTCGCGAATGACGGTAGCGTCGGGCATCACGCGTGGCTGCGAGCCGCGCGAGATCCACGACCGCTTGCCGTCGGCTCCGTCCACAAGGACATAGGTGAGCTGCGGATGCACGGCTGCCGCCACGTTGCTCGACAGCGTCCAGGGGGTCGTCGTCCAGACCAGGAGGTCCTCGCCCTCGTGGCCGGGGCTGCTGATCGGCAGGCGAAGCGTGAGCGACAGGTGGCGTATCTCGCGATAGCCCTCGGTCGCGATCTCCATGTTGGACAGCCCGGTGCCGCAGCGCGGGCACCACGGCATCACGTCGTGGCCCTTGTAGATGAGGCCGCGGGTGTGGCATTCCTTCAGGAAGGCCCAGATCGTGTAGTTGTTCTCGTCGCTGTTGGTGAAGTAGCTGTGCTCCCAATCCATCCACATGCCGAGGCGCTGACTCTGCTCGGTCTGGAGAGCGGCGAAGGTGTTGACCCGCGCCTTGCACAGCTCCACGAACCGATCGATCCCGAACTCCTCGATCTGCTGCTTGTTGTTGAAGCCGAGCTGCTTCTCGACCTCGACCTCGATCCACAGCCCCTGACAGTCGAACCCGTTCTGGTAGCGCTGCCGCTCGCCGAGCATGGTGTGGTAGCGCTGGTACAGATCCTTGTAGGTCCGTCCCCAGGCGTGGTGCACGCCCATCGGGCCATTGGCCGTGATCGGTCCATCCAGGAAGCTGAAGCGACGCTCGGAGCCCTCATTGCGCGCGAGGTAGCGCTCCATCGTCCGACGCTCACGCCAGACCTCGATCTGTCCCCGCTCGAGGGCAGGGACATCCAGCTTGGCCGCGACCGGCTTGAAGGTTGTCAACGCTACGAGAGGAGGGTCCGGGTCAGCATCGCCAGGCCGGCCAGCGAGGTCGCCGCCACCAGCCCGCCGAGGCGCGGGTACCAGGCACGGGCGATCAGCGCACCGGCCGCTCCGAGCGGCCCGACCAGGATCAACGCCACCAGCAGGAGTCGCGCCTCGGGAATCGGCAGCACTGGGCGCCCGGTGGCAACCACGGCGACCCAGGCGATCGCGGCACCGATCAGCGGCGCGGCGATCGGGAGTGCCGCGACGACGCTGGCCGGACCGGGGATCGCGAGCCAGGTGGGGCGCTCCCAGCGTGCCCGTTCCCTGCGACGAGCCGGCCGAGCGGCTGCCGCCACGACGAGAGCAGGCGCCGCAGGCGCCTGCGCCTGCGGCATGGCATCGGGCATGGCATCGGGCATGGCAGCTGCGGCAATCGCAGGCGCACCGGGGTCATCGGCCGCCTGGGACGCGGCGCGCTCGGCCGCCAGGCGCTGTTCGAGGAGCGTGCGCTCGATGCCGGTCAGGATCCGAGGGGGGGGCGGAGGCGCAACCTGCGCCGGTTGCGCGGGCGGCGCCGCGCGTCGCATGGCGACCTCGTCGATCCGCTCCTGCAGGCGAACGGCGGTGCTCAGGGCGGCGAGCAGGTCACCCTCGACCTCAGGCGCAATGGCCAGCCGGCCCCGATCGGTGGGGACCAGGATCAGCGGCACCCCGGTCGCGAGACGGATCAGCTCGATCGGCTCCTCGTGGCGCAGGACCGCTGGCCCGACCGCCCAGCCGAGGGCGCCGAAGCGCGGATGCAGCGCGGCCGCCGACGGCCCGCGAACGGCGACGCGGGTGACCGGCCCCCGCACCAGGCGGTAGCGGCGCTGGCCGCCGAACCAGCGCAGCAGGAGGCCGCCGGGTTCGATCTGGAGGCGATACGAGGCGACCAGCGCGAACAGGTAGAGCGCCACCAGGACCGCGAGGCCGCCGAGACCCAGCAGCGCGATGCGCGCCGGACCGGCGACCAGCACCCCACCGACCAGCGCTCCGGCTGCGGCCAGCAGGAATGCAGCCGGCCCACCAACCAGGCGGGCTCGGCCACGCGCCAGTCGGATCGTCGGGAATGCTGTCGCCCGCTCGGTCATCGGTCAGACCTTCTCCGTTACCCGGTACTCGAGGTACCGCCCGGTCAACAGCCGGGTCTGGGCATCGAGAGCCGGCAGGTTGCTGAAGAAGATACCCACGAACGGCAGGCCGGTCCAGCCGATGTACACGGTGAGGCGGCGGAACCATCCCCAATCGGACGGCATGGGGGGGACGATCCGATGCTCGATCCAGATCAGCACGATCAGGGCCACCAGCGCGACGGAGAGCATGCCGGAGGCGAAGGTCGGCAGGTTCTGGCCAAGGGTGGTGCGCGCGAAGGCCGGATTGATGATGAGCGGCACCGTCGCGCCGAAGAGCACCACGAATGGCGCGATCGCCCAGTTGATGTGCTCTCCAAAGAGGTTCAGGACCCGCCAGACCCGTGACCAGAGCGAGATCTCGCGATGGGCGATGGCGTTCTGCACCACGTAGGGCAGGTCGGTCACTCCCCATGCCCAGCGACGGGCCTGGAGGTACTGGGTTGCGAGCGATCGCCAGTAGCTCCTGGCGCGCACTGCATCGCCGTAGATCGGGATGAAGAGCGGCACCGCCCGGAAGCGATCACCGTAGGTGAAGTAGCTCTTCCAGTAGAAGCGACTGTCCTCGGGGATTGCGTCGGTCGCCCAGTAGCCCACCTCGTGCACGAGGTGCAGCGTGGTCGAGTAGCTTCCGAAGCTCTGCAGCTTCTCGGGCAGCACGCTGCGCCACATCTGCAGCTGGGTCAGCACGGCGGCGAAGAGCCGGAGCAGCAGCGGCGCCTCCCACACGTTGTTGTGAAAGTACGGGACCGGCTGGTAGAGCTGCGTCTCCCGGTTCGAGTCGGTGACGTGGGTCCAGGTCAGGTAGTTGAAGTACTGGGGATGGACCCGGTAGTCGGCATCCAGGTCGGTGACCAGGAGGAGGGACGGGTCCATCCCGCGCTCGCGAACGAGCAGCCGATACAACCAGCGCCCCCCGAAGGCCATCGCGCTCGACTTGCCGACCACGATGCCCGGCTCGAGCGGGTCGAGGATGTGGAGGAAGTCGGCGAAGGCGTGCCCGAACTCCTCGCGCAGCGCGGTCACGTTGACGATCCCTTCGGCATCCGTCTCGCGGGTGATGATCGCGCAGATCTTGCGCTCAGCCGGCCACTCGGCTGCCGCAAGGGCACGGACCGTCGCGCGCAGCTTGTCGAGCGGCTCGGTGTAGGTCGGGATCAACGCAAGGTGGGTGTAGGACCGCCAATCGGGCAGGTCGGATCCCTCGGTCGCCGCGAGGCGGCCCAACCAGTCAGTCGCGAGCACGTCGCGGATGCGTCGGTACGCGACGATGACGGCGCCGGAGAACCAGACTGCGCGGCAGAGCCAATAGAAGTCGAACGTCAGAACGAAATAGGCGACCAGCGACGGGTAGCTGAAGCTGAGCCAGATCGGCCCGATGATCACCGCCCAGCTCACGGTCCCCGGAACCATCTCGAGCAGCCGCTGCAGCCACAGATAGCGGTCCTCGGATCGGGCGTCGGGCATCGGCCCCCTCGTCTGGCTCGTGGAAGGCCGCCAGCCTGGCGGCCGGCGGAGGCTGGCGCTAGTAGACCGGGGTCAGCCAGTCACGATAGGCGTCGGAGCGACCCCGGACCGCGTCGAAGTACAGCTTGTGCAGGCGACGGGTGATCGGCCCGACCTTGCCACTCCCGATCGCACGACGGTCGATCTCGACGACCGGGGCGAGTTGGGCGCCCGTGCCGCACAGGAAGACCTCGTCCGCCATGTACAGCTCGGTGCGGTCGATCGTCCGCTCGCTGACGATGATCCCCAGGTCGCCGGCCATGGTGATGATATGGCTGCGCGTGATCCCCTCCAGGATGTTGTCGCTGACCGGCGGCGTGATCAGGATCCCCTCCCGCACGATGAACAGGTTCTCGGCGCTCCCCTCGCTGACGTGGCCGTCCTGGGTCAGCATCAGGGCCTCGTCGTAGCCGTTCATCTGCGCCTCGGACTTGGCGAATGCGCCGTTCACGTACGACCCGGTGATCTTGCTGCGAGCCGGGATCGCGTTGTCATCGGTCCGTCGCCAGGTGCTGACCTGCGCGCGGATGCCGATATCGGTGTCGATGTACTTGCCGAACGGCACCGCGAAGATGGTGAGGTCCGACTCCAGGTTGTGCAGGCGCACGCCGATCGTCTCGCTCGACTTGTAGCAGATCGGCCGGATGTAGGCGTCCTCGCGCATCCCATCTCGCCGGAGGAGCTCGACGGTGATCCCGACGAGCTCCTCAGCAGTGTGCCGCAGCTCGAGTTGCAGGAGGAGAGCGGAGCGATGGATCCGCTTGTAGTGCTCGAGGAAGTCCAGGCCGTAGAGCTGCTGCTCCTCATCGTTCCAGTAGCAGCGGACGCCCTCGAAGACTGCCGTTCCGTAGTTGAAGGCGTGGGTCATGACGCTGATCTTGGCCTCGGCCAGCGGCACGAAGTCGCCGTGGAAGAAGGCCCAGAGCCCGGCCGTACGGTCCGCCGCAGCGGTAGCCGTGGTGGTCCCCTGCTTCAGCAACGCAACCTCCTCAGCAGCCGGGCCGCGCTCAGAGCGCAGCGATCTGTCGGCGCCGATCAGTATACCGGCCTCTCACGCCGCGGCCGTCGAGCCGACGGGTCTTGCGGAATCAGTGGAGTGCCGCGCTGCCGGCTGGCAGGAGCAGGGCCGCCGCGACGTAGGCAAGGTAGATCGGCCCCCCGATCAGCAACGACCAGGCGCTCAGCTTGCCCCGCCGGAGCATGGTGCCGAAGATCAGGAAGGTGGCGACGAAGGCCGCGCCGGCCGATGCGAAGGCAAGCGCGCTGCCGGCCTGGAAGGTCCACTCCGTGAAGAGGATCCCGAGCAGCGTCGGCAGGCAGCTCTGGAAGACCATCGCGCCGGTGATGTTGCCCATCGCCAGCGTGTCCTTGCCGCTGCGCACCCAGATCACGCTGTTGAACTTCTCGGGCAGCTCGGTGGCGATCGGCGCGATGATCAGCGCCAGGATCCGTGGGTCGAGGCCGACCGCGGATGACAGGTTCTCGACAGCACCGACGAAGACCTGGGCGCCGATGACGATCAGCGCCAGGGCGGCCAGCACCTGGGTGACGATGATGCGAAGCCGGGGATGCTCGACCGCTTCGCCGCCCTCGCGCCCGTGCGGAAAGACGTCGAGGTCGACAAGCGGTGCTGGGGCGCGCCTGGCGAGGCGGCTGAGGTGGAGCCGGCTGAGCGCGCTGGCGTCTCCCTCCTCGGCCGGGTCACTGAAGTGCGCGCGGACATAGATCGCGTAGATCGCCACCAGAAGTGCCGCGATCCCCCAGCGCGCGGCTGAGAGGTCCGCCGGCAGGAAGGCGGTGGCAATCGCTATCCCATACGCCACCACGAAGAAGATGACGTCGCGGCCCAGGACCCGGACATTGATCGACATCTCGGTCCCCCGCCTTCCGCGGCGAGCCAGGATGACGATCGCCAGGCCGGTCACGAACATGGCCAGCGTCGCGAGCATGAACGGCGCACCGAGGATGGCGCCCACGCCGATCTCGGTCGCATTCGGTGAGCCGCCGCCGAAGATCGCCGGCCCGAGGATGGCGATCACCGGGATCAGGGTCTCCGGCATGGCCGTGGCGACCGCCGCAAGGACGCTGCCGACGGCGCCCTCGGCCAGGTTCAGCCGATGACCGAACCACTCGATCCCGTTGGTAAAGAGCTCGGCGCCGGCCAGGATGACGGCCAACGCCACGGCGAGCAGGAGAAGGTCCATCGGCCGTCAGTCTCCGGCGGCTGGCAGTCTCGGCACGGTGGCCACGACGCCGCTCAGGGTCGCAGGTGCTGGGGCGCGACCGGCAGCAGCGCGACGTGCCGGGCTCGCTTCAGCGCCACGGTCAGCATCCGCTGGTGTCGCGCGCAGGTCCCCGTCTTGCGTCGCGGCTCGATCTTCGCCCGCTCGGACAGGTAGCGACGCAGGCGGTTGACCTCCTTGTAGTCGATCGCCTCCG
>JBBDNI010000059.1:0-11850 GCA_040877645.1 Chloroflexota bacterium | reverse complement strand
GATCGGCAAGCTGCGTCCCGGCGACCTGCTGCTGCTCGAGAACCTGCGCTTCCACAACGAGGAGGAAGCGAACGACCCGGGCTTCGCCAGGGCGCTGGCCGACATGGCCGACATCTACGTCAACGACGCCTTCGGCTCGGCGCACCGCGCGCACGCCTCGACCGAGGGGATCACCCACCTGCTGCCGAGCGTGGCGGGACTCCTGCTGGAGCAGGAGGTGACATCGCTGTCGCGCCTGCTGCACAAGCCGCCGCGGCCGTTCCACACGATCATCGGCGGGGCCAAGATCAGCGACAAGCTCGAGGTGTTGGAGGCGCTCCTGGCGCGCTGCCAGGCGGTGCTGATGGGTGGCGGCATGGCCAACACCTTCCTCGCCGCCAAGGGCTATGCCATGGGCAAGTCCCTGGTCGAGACCGAGCAGCTGGCCAACGCCGAGCGGATCATGGCCGAGGCGCGGCGCAAGCGGATGCGGCTGATGCTGCCGACCGACGTGGTGATCGCGGCGCAGATCCATCCTCGTTCGCAGAAGCAGGTTGTCTCGCTGTCACAGATCCCGAAGGACTGGTCGGTGGTGGATATCGGCCCCCAGACGGTCGCCGCCTACACGGCGCACATGGCCAAGGCACGGACCATCTTCTGGAATGGACCGATGGGCATTTTCGAGATTCCCGCCTTCGCGGACGGGACCAACGAGATCGCCCGCTACGTGGCCGGTCGCACGGCGGACGGCGTGGTCACCGTCGTCGGCGGGGGAGATTCGGTGGCGGCGGTCGATCAGCTTGGCCTGACCGATCAGATGAGCCACGTCTCCACCGGCGGCGGGGCCTCGCTCGAGTTCGTGGAGGGCAAGCTGCTGCCCGGCGTGGAGGCGCTGCCGGAGCGGGACGCGCCAGCCAAGTGACCCGATGACCACGCGGATCGCCGCGGTCCATGCCCGCGAGGTGCTCGATTCGCGCGGCAACCCGACGGTCGAGGCGGAGGTGCGGCTCTCCGGCGGTGCATGGGGACGCGCGATCGTGCCGTCCGGTGCCTCGACCGGCGCCCACGAAGCCGTCGAGCTGCGTGACGGCGACAAGGCCCGCTACGGCGGCCAGGGTGTGCTCCACGCGGTTGCCAACGTCAACGGTGAGATCGCGGCGGCGGTCGCGGGACGCGATGCGCTCGACCAGAAAGGTCTCGACCGCTTTCTCATCGAGCTGGACGGCACGCCCAACAAGGGGCGGCTCGGCGCGAACGCGCTGCTCGGCGTCTCGCTCGCGGTCGCGCATGCGGCCGCTGCGGCCATGGGGGAGCCGCTGTATCGGTCCCTGGGTGGGCCGTCAGCCCACCTGCTGCCGGTGCCGCTGGTGAACATCCTCAATGGCGGCAAGCACGCGGTCGACTCGACCGACTTCCAGGAGTTCATGATCGCGCCGCTCGGCGCCCCGACGTTTGCGGAAGCGCTGCGCTGGGCGGCGGAGACGTTCCACGCGCTCGGCGCGCTCCTCCATGAGCGCGGCTTCGCCACCACTGTTGGCGACGAGGGCGGCTACGCCCCCAGCCTGGCCACCAACGAGGCGGCCATTGCCCTCGTGCTGGAAGCCATTCAGCGGGCTGGATACCAGCCGGGCGAGCAGATCGCCATCGCCCTCGATCCCGCGGCGACCGAGCTGTACGTCGGAGGGTCGTACGAACTGGCCCGTGAGGGGCGAACGCTGACCAGCGACGAGCTCATCGGCTTCTGGGGAGACTGGGCCGCGCGCTACCCGATCATCAGCCTGGAGGATGGCCTGGCCGAGGACGACTGGGCAGGCTGGACGGCGCTGACGGCGAAGCTTGGCGGCCGGATCCAGGTGATGGGCGACGACCTGCTGGTCACGAACACGGAGCGCCTGGAGCGCGGCATCCGCGAGGGCGCCGCCAACGCAATCCTCATCAAGCTCAACCAGATCGGCACCCTGACCGAGACCCGTCAGGCGGTCGAGATGGCGCAGTCGGCGGGCTGGCGGGCGATCGTCAGCCATCGGTCCGGGGAGACCGAGGACACGACCATCGCCGACCTGGTGGTGGCGCTGGGGACGGGCCAGATCAAGACCGGCAGCGTCAGCCGCAGCGAGCGGATCGCCAAGTACAACCGGCTGCTGCGGATCGAGGAGGAGCTCGGCGAGGCCGCCGAGTATGCCGGTCGAAGCGCCTTCGCGGCACTGGCCGGCTGATGCAGGACCTGACCGATCACGCGCGGCGCAATCGGGCCTTCTGGAACAATCTCTCCGACACCTACCAGGCCGATCACGGACCGGACCTGGCGCGCCATGGTGCTGCCTGGGGCGTGTGGCAGATCCCCGAGGACGAACTGCATGCGCTCGGAGACGTCGCCGGCAAGGACGTGCTGGAGCTGGGCTGCGGGGCCGCGCAGTGGTCCATTGTGCTGGCGCAGCGCGGCGCACGACCTGTGGGCCTCGACCTCTCGGAGCGCCAGCTGGAACATGCCCGCGAGCTGATGGCCGAGGCGGGGCTCGACTTCCCGCTGGTCCACGCCAGCGCGGAGGCGGTGCCGTACCCGGACGCCAGCTTCGACCTCATCTTCTGTGACCACGGCGCCATGGTCTTCGCCGATCCACGCCGCACCGTGCCGGAGGCCGCGCGCCTGCTGCGCGATGACGGGCTGCTCGTGTTCAGCATGCACACCCCCATCGCCGACATCTGCTGGCCGCCCGATTCCGAGCAGGTGACCGACCAGCTGCGCCTCGACTACTACGACCTGAACGTGGTCGACGTGGGCGAGTCGACGCACGTCGAGTTCCAGCTGCCGTACGGCGAGTGGATCCGGCTCTTCCGCGCCAACGGATTCCAGATCGAGGATCTCATCGAGCTGCGACCCGAGCCCGACGCGGTGAGCACGTACCGGACGGCAGAGGACCGCGAATGGGCGCGCAGATGGCCGATGGAGCACATCTGGAAGGTCCGCCGCAGGAGAGTCGCCGACTAGCGAATGTCGTCCCCAGGCCTGACCGGCCCCTCGCTGATCACACGTGCGTACCAGCGGGCGTCAATCGGGTGGGTCTTGCCGCTGATCCGCGCGAAGCGACCATCGGAGAACCAGTGCGCCTGTTTCGTGCACGGGGCGGCATGCCAGGTGATCTCGATCACGAGCCCGCCATCACCGATGGCAAGCCGATCACCAGGAGCGATCGAGTCCAGCTCGATGCCCTGCATCGTGATGTTCTCGCCGAATGCGCCGGGGAACGCGTTGTGGCCCTCGCCGACGAGGCGCGCGATCGCCTCCATGGAGTAGAGGCAGACGGCCTGGTCCGGCCCGCCGTGCGATGGCTCCGGCTCGAGGTGCCGATCATCGGCCAGGCCAAGCCGCCCGACGAACTGCTCGTCGACCGGGAGCTTGGGGACGCCGCCCTGGTTGACGTTGACGCTCACGACTCGGCCGGATCGGGGGTCAGGCATCGGCTGCGAAGTCTAGCGCGCTAGGATGCCGAGCCATGGCCGACCTCCCGCTCCATCCGCTCTGTGCGCCCGTCGCCTTCCTCCTCGGCGAGTGGCGTGGCGAAGGTCGCGGCGGCTACCCGGGGCTGCGGTCCTTCACCTACCGCGAGGAAATGCGGGTCTGGCACACCGGCAAGGCGTATCTGGCCCTCGAGCAGCGGACCTGGGAGGTCAACGAACGTGGCACGTCGGGTCGCGAGCTGCACGGGGAGTCGGGCTACCTGCGCTGCGCGGAGGGCGGCCGCCTCGAGCTGGTGGTCGCCATGGCGCCCGGACACGCTGAGGTGTCCAGCGGCTCGGCCGACGGAACGCGGATCAGCCTGGCCAGCAGCGGCGTGCTCGACGCGCCCAGCGCGGCCGCGGTCAGCGCCGTGACGCGCACCTGGTGGCTGGACGGTGACGTGCTGCACTATGACCTGGAGATGTCCGCCCTGGACCAACCGATGACCTGGCACCTGAGCGCGGAGCTGCGCCGGGTCTAGCTCTCGGCGGGAGCCTCGGGACCTGCCTCGTCGCCGGCCTTGGCGCGCTTCCGTGCCGCAGCCGTCTCGCGGGAGGCCCGCACGACGGCCACCTTGGCCTTGCCGGCCGCGGTCCGCGGACGGTCCGGGGCCTTTGCGGCGGCAGCCTTCGATGCCTTCGAGGCGGCGACCTTCTTGCGCTGCGCGGTCTTTGTGGCGGTGGACTTGCGCTTCGGCGCGGCGGTCGCCTCGCTCGCAGCCCCGTCCAGCAGATGCGCGGCGTTGGCCTTGGCCATCAGCCGGCTCTTGCGGCGAGCGGCGTTGTTGGGGTGGATGATCCCCTTCTCGGCTGCCTTGTCGAGCGCGCTGATGGCGGCGGTCACGGCGGCGGCGCCATCACCCTCGGCGCGGCCAAGCGCGATGCTGCTGGCCTGCTGCACCAGGGTCTTGGCCTCGCTTCGCGTCCGTTGGTTGATCACCCGACGACGGAGCGACTGGCGGACGCGCTTCAGGGCCTGCGGCGTGCGCGCGCCCTTCCAGGTTCGAGCTTTTCGTGCCACGAGCAGGAATCCTCACCGATGCGAAATGGGGCAATGAAATGCGCCGTCCGGAGGGCGGCGCGACGGGTCGGAAGTATACCACCGCGCTTCTCGCGACCCTCGTTGAGCGCGATGGTGCCGGATCGCAATCAGGCTCGCCGTAGGCGCCTTGTGAGGACCGGCGGCGACGATGGACATCGCAATTGAGCGTGGAACTCGCTGTCCGCGCGGCCCCATACGAGTCGCAACCCGCCTAACCGCAACCAGGCTGCAATCTGGCGACAGAACGAGCGGTTAGGCCGCGTAGGACCAACCAGGCTGCGAAATGGCAACCGGACCGGGTCCGTCGGATACCTTCCTCGACGTTAGACTCGCGCTCGTGATCCCCCCGGAGCGCACCCGCAACTTCAGCATCGTGGCGCACATCGACCACGGCAAGAGCACGCTGGCGGACCGCCTGCTAGAAGCCACACACACGATCGACCCGCGCCAGATGACGAGCCAGGTTCTCGACTCCATGGATCTGGAGCGTGAGAAGGGGATCACCATCAAGGCCCGCGCCGTCCGCCTCCAGTACGAGGCACGCGACGGGCAGACCTACGCCCTCAACCTGATCGACACGCCCGGCCACGTCGACTTCACCTACGAGGTGAGCCGCTCGCTCCAGGCCTGCGAGGGGGCGATCCTGGTGGTCGACGCCTCCCAGGGGATCGAGGCCCAGACGCTGGCCAACATGCACCTGGCGATGGAGCAGCACCTGGTCATCATCCCGGTCATCAACAAGATCGACCTCGCCTCGGCCGACCCGGAGATGGTGCTCACCGAGCTGGAGGAGACGCTCGCCATCCCGCGCGAGGAGGTGATCCTGGCCTCCGCCAAGGAGGGGATCGGGATCGACGAGATCCTGGAGGCGATCGTCACGCGCGTCCCGGCGCCCAGCGGCCGGGCATCAGCTCCGCTCCAGGCGCTCGTCTTCGACTCGCATTACGACCCCTACAAGGGCGTGGTCGCCTACGTCCGGGTCGCGAACGGCACGCTCCACGACCACGAGCGAATCCGCTTCATGGCCACCGGCGTCGAGACCGACATCCTGGAGCTCGGCTATTTCCGGCCGCAGCCGGTGCCGACCCGGCGCCTGACCGTGGGCGAGGTCGGCTACGTCGCCTCCGGTTTGAAGAGCATTGCCGAGGCCCGCGTTGGCGACACCCTGACCGATGCCGACCGCCCCGCCTCCGAGCCGCTGCCCGGCTACAAGCAAGCGCTGCCGCTCGTCTTCGCCGGCATCTACCCGATGCGCGGCGACGAGTACCCGCTCCTGCGCGACGCGCTCGAGAAGCTGCACCTCAACGACGCTTCCTTCGTCTACGAGCCCGAGTCGAGCGTGGCGCTCGGCTTCGGCTACCGCTGCGGGTTCCTTGGGCTGCTGCACATGGAGATCGTCCAGGAGCGGCTCGAACGGGAGTTCGACCTGGAGCTGATCGCATCGGCGCCATCGGTCGAATACCGCGTCAAGCGCCTGAACAGGGCCGATGAGCTGGTCGTCGACAACCCCGCCAAGTTCCCACCGGCGGGCGAGGTGGAGGTGATCAGCGAGCCGTGGGTGAGCGCTACTGTCATCACGCCGACCGACTATATCGGCCCGATCATGGAGCTGGCGACCACGCGCCGCGGCGACTTCATCAACATGGAATACCTGGACCCGAAGCGCGTCAACCTGCACTTCGAGATGCCGCTGGCCGAGCTGATCATCGACTTCTACGACCAGCTCAAGAGCCGGTCATCGGGCTATGCCAGCCTCGACTACGCGTACCTGGGCTATCGGCCCGGCGAGCTCGTGAAGCTCGACATCATGGTCAGTGGCGAGCCGGTGGATGCGCTCTCCCTGATCGTCCATCGGTCCAATGCCTTCCGCGTCGGGAAGGCGCTGGTCGAAAAGCTGAAGGAGCTGATCCCGCGGCAGATGTTCGAAGTGCCTGTCCAGGCGGCCATCGGTTCCAATATCATCAGCCGCGAAACGATCCGGGCGATGCGCAAGAACGTGCTGGCCAAGTGCTATGGCGGCGACATCACCCGCAAGCGCAAGCTCCTCGAGAAGCAGAAGGAAGGCAAGCAGCGGATGAAGCGGATCGGGTCCGTCGAGATCCCGCAGGAAGCCTTTCTGGCCATCCTCCGCATGAACGAAGGGCAGTAGCGTGAACTTCCAGGATTCGCTGCGCCTGTCGATCGCCCTGGGGCTGACGATCTTCCTGGTCCTGCTGCGCTTCGACTCGGACCGCATCATGCGCTCCGACTACTTCCGCTCCCGCGCCCCATGGGTCGGCCCGCTCTCGTACTACGGGCTGGTGGTCCTGTTCGCGATCGGGATCGCCGTCATCCTGCCGCGCGGCCGGGCGCTGCTCTTCCTGGCGCCCGGCGACCCGGAGACGATGCTGCCGGTGATGCTGCTCTTCTGCGGCGTGGCGCTGCTGAACGGGGTGGTGCTGGCCTTCCTGCGCTACCGGGCCATCCTGCCGCTGCCGCAGGAGCTGCTGGTGCCGCGGCTTGCCGGTGCGGCTGCCAATGCGTTCGCGGAGGAGCTCCAGTTCCGCTCGATCGTGCTGGGGATGCTCCTGTTCGCCGAGCTGCCGGGCGGCGTGGGGACGGCGCTGGTGGTGCAGGCGCTCCTCTACGGCCTCGTGCACCGTCGCCTGTGGAACGAAGGCGACTGGTACTTCCTTGCCGGCTCGGTGATCCTCGGCTACGCGGCGGGGTTGGCGACCGTCACGACCGGGTCGGTGGTGCCGGCCATGGTCGGGCACTTCGCGGTGACCGCGTCGCTCTTCGCATTCGCCGGGGGCAGGCTGCGCCAGAGACCGATCTAACCTGCCGACCAAGTGACGCGAAGTCACCGGGGGACTACATCAGCACCTGAAGCGCCCCCCCGCACGGCAGTGGCACGATCCATGTGTCACGGCAGTCAGCCATGTGACTGCGGGCGCGCATCCCGAGGGCTGACATTCCACGTCCGCGTGCCGATGTAGTCGCATAGTGACTATGCAGGGAGCCGTGTCGATCCGCATGATGGTCGTTCGTCGTCATAGGTGAAGACGGTGCTCAACAATGGGGCCCCGCAGCACACCGAGGAGGAGTCCCACTCATGGCAGCCAAGGTCATCCACGTCGAAGTCACGGGCAAGGACGGGCCTGCGCTTCAGAAGTTCTACTCCGACATCTTCGACTGGCAGCTCGACACCAACAACCCCGGTGGCTACGGTCTGAAGCGGGAGCCCGATGGGTTCACCAGCGGCATCGGCGCAACCCAGGACGGGTCGGCTGGAATGGTCACCTTCTACGTCCACTCCGAGGACCCGGCGGGCGTGCTGAAGCGCGTCGAGGAGCTCGGCGGCAAGGTGATCATGCCGCTCACCGAGGTCGCCAAGGACACCACCATCGCGCTCTTCGCCGATCCGGAGGGCCACATCGTCGGGATCATGTAATCCCGCCGCCTGCGACAGGCCGCCCCGAGCCCGCACGATGTAGGCTCGGGGCGTGTCGTTTTCCACGCACCACCTGTACATCCATGTCCCCTTCTGCCGCCTGGTGTGCGCCTATTGCGACTTCGTGACGGTCGGCGGGCGCGCGGCCGAGATTCCGCGCTACGTGGATGCGCTGCTCTCTGAGCTGGCGCTGCGGCCGACCGAAGGCGAGCTGGCGACCATCTACTTCGGTGGCGGAACGCCCTCACTCGTCCCGGCCGAGGCGGTTGAACGGCTGGTCGAGGCTGCGATGGACCGATGGGGGACGGCCCCTGCCGAGATCACGGTCGAGGCCAATCCCAGCGCCCGCGAGGCGCCCGACTGGAGAGGGCTACGCGCCGCTGGCGTCAACCGCATCTCGCTGGGGATCCAGTCGCTTCGCGATGGCGAGCTGCGGACCCTGGCTCGCGGCCAGACCGCCGACGAAGGACGGGCCGCCTACGCCGCGGCCCGCGCGGCGGGCTTCGAGAACGTCTCGGTCGACCTCATCTACGGCATCCCGGCGCAGTCCCTGACCGATTGGCGCGACGGGCTGGCCGCTGCCCTGGCCTTGGAGCCGGACCACCTGTCGCTGTACGCGCTGTCGCTCGCCCTGGCGCCCGATGAGTGGGCCGCACCGCCACGCCCCGGCGCCCTGCGCTGGCGACAGCGCCTGGTCGGGCGCCAGGACGACGAGCTTGCCGCGGCGCAGTACGAGGCGGCCGAGGAGATCCTCGACGCAGGCGGCTACCGCCACTACGAACTGTCGTCGTGGGCGCGGCCGAGCTTCGAGTCGCGGCACAACTCGGCCTACTGGGAGCGGCGACCGTACACCGGCATCGGCGCCGGGGCGCACTCGTTCGATGGAGCTACGCGCTCGTGGAACGTGCGCGACCTCGACCGCTACCTGACTTCGGTTGAAGCCGCCGCGCGCCCGGTCGAGGGGTCGGAGCAGTTGCTCGAGCCGACCCGCGCTTTCGAGGCCATGGCCCTGGGGCTGCGACGGGTCGACGGCCTGAGCCGCGCAGGCTTCGCCGCCGAGTTCGGGCAGGACCCCCTCGAGCGGCACGCGGTCGCGGTCGAGGAGACGACGCGCTCAGGCCTCCTCGAGGTCGACGGCGACGCGATCCGGCTCACCGCACGAGGGCGGTTGCTTGCCAACGAGGCGCTGGTCGCCTTCGCGCCCTGAGGGCGTGGATGCCAAGCATCTGGGCATAACGACAGGGATTTCTTCCCTGCGTGCCGGAATCGATCGGAATCCTCGCTCTTCGGCCCGGACGCTGAGCATTCGGCCCTGATTCGAGGTCAGTCCATGTGCTCAGATATTGGGTACATGGACGGATGAGCAGCCGGCGGTGGCGCTCGCGTTGACATCGGTCCGACAGGCTTGCTACCATGCCTTCACGCACGATTAGCACTCTCACCATTAGAGTGCTAACGAAGCCCGGGAGCACAACAACTTGGCAGACGAAGCGACGACACAGGGCGAGCGCAGCGCTCCGCATCGGTCCACGTCGGATCTCAGCGAGCGGCAGCGTATCGTGCTGCGCGCCGTGGTCGAGGACTACGTCCTGAATGCCATCCCGGTTGGCTCCCAGGCGCTCGTCGATCGCTACGGCCTCCTCGTCAGCTCCGCCACCGTGCGCAGCGCCATGGCCGAGCTGGAGGCGCTGGGGCTGCTGAGCCACCCGCACACCAGCGCGGGGCGCGTCCCGTCGGACCTCGGCTACCGCATCTACGTCGAGTCGCTGATGCGCGAGTCGGCGCTCGACAACGCCGACCAGCTGATGATCCGCCACCAGTTCAGCCAGGTGCAGCTGACCAGCAACGAATGGCTGCGGCTGGCCGCCTCGATCCTGGCCACCAGCACGCGCTCGGCCGCGGTCGTCACCCCGGCGCGGGCCCGCCGCGCCAAGTACGGCCACATCCAGCTGGTCGAGCTGAGCGACCAGACGCGCATGGCGGTGCTGGTCCTTGGCGACGGCAACGTCGTCCAGCGACGGCTCGACCGCGGGGCCATCGACCGCCTGGCACAGGGCCAGGCCACCAGCCAGGCCGAGCTTGACGCCGCCGCAGCCGCACTCAACGCCGAGCTGTCCGGCCTCTCCGCGCCGCAGGTGCGCCGTCGCGCCACCAAGCTGAATCCGCTCCCCGCGCACGTGGCGGAGGTGGTGGCCCAGATGCTCGAGGAGGCGGACCACATCGCCGTCGAGGAGGTCTTCACTGACGGGATCGTCAACGTCCTGGAGCAGCCCGAGTTCGCCGAGGGCGCGAAGCTGCGCGGCGTCCTCGAGGTCCTTCAGCGCTCCGACTTCCTGGAGCAGCTCGTCCCGGTGCTCACGCGACGCGGCGGGGTGACGGTGATCATCGGGCACGAGAACGTCAACGACGCCATGCACGAGGTGAGCCTCGTCTTCGCCCCGTACGGCAACACCGACAGCGCGCTGGGCCTGCTGGGCGTGCTGGGCCCGACCCGCATGCCCTACCCGCGCGCCATTCCCACCGTGCGCTACCTGTCGACCCTCATGAACGAGCTGATCAGCAGCCACTCGGGTGAAACGCATGACTAGGCGACCGACCAACGGCGCCCCAGAGGACGCTCGCCAGGGGCGCGGTCCGGCACGTGCCGAGCTGCTCGCGAAGATCGAGGAGCTGCAGAAGGTCCTGGAGCAGACGCGCGAGCAGGCGGACGAGAACCTGCGCGCGCTGCAGCGGTCCGCGGCCGACTTCGCCAACTATCGGCGCCGCGTCGAGGAGGAGAGAGAAGGGCTGGCCCAGTTCACCAACGCGCTGCTGATCGGCAAGCTGCTGGCCGTCCTCGACGACTTCGACCGTGCGCTCCAGAACGTCCCGGAGGACACGCACGAGGGCTGGGTCGACGGCGTCCGCCTCGTCGAGCGCAAGCTCCGTTCCCTGCTCGAGGCCGAGGGCGTGACGCCCATCGAGGCGCTCGGCACCCAATTCGATCCGAACCTGCACGAGGCGGTCGTCCACGAGGAGACCGCTGACCATCCGGACAACCAGGTGATCGGCGAGCTACAGCGGGGCTATCGGCTCCGCGACCGGGTCCTGCGCCCGGCACTCGTCCGCGTCGCGAACAACCCGAAGGAGCACTGATTCATGGGCAAGATCATCGGCATCGACCTTGGCACCACCAACTCGGTGGTCGCCGTCATGGAGGGCGGCGAGCCGCAGGTCATCACGAACGCTGAGGGCGGCCGCATCACGCCATCGGTGGTCGCCTTCGCCAAGAGCGGCGAGCGACTGGTCGGCCAGGTGGCGAAGCGCCAGGCCATCACCAACCCGGAGAACACGATCTTCAGCATCAAGCGCTTCATGGGTCGCCGCTTCGAGGATCCCGAGGTCAAGCACTCCAAGGACCTGGTGCCGTACAAGGTCGAGAAGGACCCCAAGTCCGATGGCATCGTCGTGACGCTGGCCAACGGCAAGACCTTCAGCCCGCCCGAGATCAGCGCCATGATCCTGCAGAAGCTCAAGGCCGATGCCGAGGCCTACCTGGGCGAGAAGGTGACCGAGGCTGTCATCACCGTGCCGGCCTACTTCGACGACACCCAGCGCCAGGCCACCAAGGACGCGGGGCGCATCGCCGGACTGGACGTCAAGCGCATCGTCAATGAGCCGACCGCATCGGCCCTGGCGTACGGGCTGGACAAGACCAAGGACGAGAAGATCGCGGTCTATGACCTGGGTGGCGGCACCTTCGACATCTCGATCCTCGAGCTGTCCGAGGGCGTCTTCGAGGTGCGCAGCACCAACGGCGACACCCACCTGGGCGGTGACGACTTCGATCAGCGCGTGATCGATTGGCTGTCGGAGGAGTTCAAGAAGGACCAGGGGGTCGACCTGTCGAAGGACCGGA
>JBBDNI010000058.1:0-12216 GCA_040877645.1 Chloroflexota bacterium | reverse complement strand
GGCCATGACCGGGATGCTGACCGCGGCCTTGATCTCCTCGATCAGCTTCGGGTCGCTCATGCGCGCCACGCCGCCGAACTTGCGGATGTCGGACGGCACCCGCTCGAGCGCCATGACGGCGACGGCCCCGGCCTCCTCGGCGATGCGGGCGTGGTCGGCCGTGACGACGTCCATGATGACGCCGCCGGAGAGCATGCGGGCGAGCCCGACCTTGGTCGCCCAGGTGCTGGTTTCGATGGTGGCCATGCCGCCCCTTGCGCGAGATTCGTGCTCAGACCGTGCTCGGCGCAGCGCGCCGCGATCGGCCATGCATTGTACTCGCGGGGCCGCCGAGCACCCAATGGCGGTGTTGGCCCAGTGAGCGCTGCGGAGCATCTCAGCCCACGTTGCTATCATCCGCGCCAGGGAGGCACGGTTTGTTCAACGCACCAGTCCTGGTCCTCAACCAGAATTACGAGCCGCTCAACGTCTGTGACATCAGGCGTGCCTTCAATCTGCTCGGCTCCGAGAAAGCCGAGCTGCTGGAGCGCAACCACCAGGTGATCCACACTCCCACCCTGGCGATCGAGGCTCCGTCGGTGATCCGCCTCGTCTACCTCGTGCGGCGGCCGCGGCCGCGGGTGAAGCTCAGCCGGCGCGAGGTCTTCGCCCGCGACGCGCACAGCTGCCAGTACTGCGGCGCTGCCAGCCGCGACCTGACCATCGACCACGTGATGCCCAAGCATCGCGGTGGGCGCCACGAATGGGAGAACCTGGTGGCTGCCTGTCGGGCCTGTAACCACCGCAAGGGGAGCAAGACCCTGTCCGAGGCGAGGATGACCCTGCGCCGCGAGCCACGCGCCCCGCGCGCCGACGTCCGCTACCTGTACGGCACCTACCTCGCCGATGAGCAGAACGACGCCTGGCGCTCCTACCTCTTCCTGAGCGACTCCCCTCCGCGCGCCTAGGCGCAGCGGCGCGAGGAGTTCGATGCGCGACGGCGACCCCCTCAGGATCGACCTGCCCGGCGGCGTGAGCGCCGTGCTTGCTCGGCTGACCGCAGCGGGAGCCCAGGCCGCGCTGGTGGGCGGCTGCGTGCGCGACCTGGTGCTCGGTGAGCGGCCGGTCGACTGGGACGTGGCCACCTCGATGCCGCCCGACGGGGTCGCGGAGCTGTTCGCCGGTGCGACATGGGAGAACCGATTCGGCACGGTGACCGTTCGGGGGGTTGGGGCTGACCCGGATGTCGAGGTCACGACCTACCGCGTCGAGACCGGCTATCGAGACCGCCGCCGGCCCGACGAGGTCCGCTGGGGCACGTCTCTGGCCGATGACCTCGCCCGGCGCGACTTTACGATCAACGCCATGGCCTGGCTGCCGGACGACGCTGCGGCGGGGACGGGACGGCTGGTCGACCCGTTCGGCGGATCTTCCGACCTCGAGGCACGGCTGCTGCGCGCCGTCGGGGACGCGGATGAGCGCTTCGGTGAGGACGCCCTTCGTCTGGTCCGAGCGGTCCGCTTCGCGAGCCGCTTCGAGATGCACATCGACGCGGCCACCGAGGGGGCGCTGCGACGCCACTCGCCGGAGGCGGCCGGCCTCTCCGGCGAGCGGGTGCGCGACGAGCTGCTGCGGACCCTGGGGGGCGACGCGCCACCGTCGCGGGCGTTCGACCTGATGGAGCGCCTCGGGCTGCTGGCCGTCCTGCTGCCCGAGCTGGCGGCGCTGCGAGGCGTCCCGCAGTCCAAGCCGCTGGCCGGCGACGCGCTCGATCATTCGCTACGGACCGCCGACGCGCTGCCGGCAGCGGATCCGGTCCTCCGCCTGGCGGGCCTGCTCCACGACCTGGGCAAGGCCACCACCCTGGCCGACGGCCATTTCATCCACCACGAGAAGGCGGGCGAGCGCCTCGCCGGTGAGGCCCTCGTTCGGCTGCGCATGTCGAGCGCCGAGATCTCGCGTGTGACGCGCCTCGTGCGCCACCACATGTTCAGCTACGGCGCGGAATGGTCCGATGCCGCCGTGCGCCGCTTCGTGCGCCGCGTCGGCCGCGACCTGCTGGATGACCTCTTCGCGCTGCGCGCGGCGGACGACGTCGCATCCGGCGTGCAGGACCCGCCCCGCGGTGGCTGGTCCGAGCTGCGGCGGCGCGCGGCGGAGGCGGTGAAGAGCGACCCGCTGGAGGCGAGCCAGCTGTCCGTGACAGGCGACGACCTGGTGGCAGAGCTGGGCATCCAACCCGGTCCGCTCATCGGTCAGCTGCTCGGGGAGCTGTTGGAGGCGGTCCTTGATGATCCGGCACTCAACTCGCGTGACCGGCTGCTGGAGCTTGCCCGTCAGCGAGCCTCGCGTGGTGACCAAACGCACCACCAGGCCAATGAGGGCCCGCCGGCCGGCCGATAGGGCGCTGCTACAATCGGCGATCCGGAGCGCGTGCCCACGCGCCGACGACCTGGAGCGGAGGTCCCAGTCCCTCGATGACCGCCCTGCGCCGAGCAGCCCAGCTCGAGCATCGGCTCACCCGGCCGAGCGCCACGCTCGCCGATCTGGACGCTGCCGCGGCGCTTGCCCTCGAACACGGCCTGGGGTCGCTGGCGGTGAGCCCGTGGCTGGTCAAGCCTGCGGCTCGCCTGCTTGCGCGGACTGGGGTCAAGGTCGGCACTGTCATCGGCTTCCCCGACGGCACCAGCTTGCCCGCGGTGAAGGCGTTCGAGGCATCGGAGGCGCTCGAGCACGGTGCCGTCGAGGTTGACTTCGTCCTCAACGCCGGGGCGTTGGCGTCGGGCGATGACGACGCGGTGGTGGTGGACATCCTGGCGGTGGTCGAAATGGCCCACTCCGGGATGGCCCTGGCCGGGGTGATCCTGGCTCACGGGGCGCTCGGCGAGGAGCTCGTGCATCGAGCATGTCGCCTCGCCGCGCGCGCGGGCGCTGATTACATCATCACCTCCACTGGGGAGGCGACCGGGGCGAGCACCATCGAACAGACTGCGCAGCTGCAGCGCGTCGTGGGCGGGCAGCTGGGGGTGAAGGCGGCAGGCGCCTTCGAGAGCGCCGACGAGGTGTGGGAGGTCGTGCGCGCAGGCGCGACGCGAGTCTCCGCGGCCTTCGGACGCGAGCTGGTCCGCGACGCCGTTGACCTTCTCTCCGGATCGGCTGCCGACCGGGCCGCTTCGTCGCTCGCCGACATCGGCGTGGCGGCGGGCTAGGCGCAGAGAGCGACGAGGAGGCGTAGGGATGCGGATCCTGGTCGTCGGCGGCGCGGGGTACGTGGGCTCCACCAGCGTGGAGACCTTCGTCGACGCCGGGCACGACGTCACCGTCTACGACGACCTGTCAACCGGGCACGCCGCCGCGGTCGTGCGGCCCGCCAGGCTGGTACGCGGGCAGATCGAGGATCGCGCGCACCTGGAGCACGTCCTGCGCGAGGAGCACATCGACGCGGTCCTGCACTGCGCTGCCAAGTCGCTGGTCGGCGAGAGCATGGCGAATCCCGGCCTGTACTACCGCATCAACGTGGGTGGCGGCGTCGCCCTGCTGGACGCCATGAGCGCCGCCGGCGTGAACCGGCTCGTCTACTCGTCCACCGCCGCGGTCTACGGCGAACCGCGCCGGGTCCCGATCGCCGAGGCCGACCGCACCGAGCCGATCAACCCGTACGGCGCCACCAAGCTGGCCTTCGAAGGCGCGATGCGCTGGTTCGCAGCCAGCCGCGACTTCCAGGCGATCAGCCTGCGCTACTTCAACGTCGCCGGCGCCACCGAGCGCAATGGGGAGGACCACGAGCCGGAGACGCACCTGATGCCGCTGGTGCTGCGCGTGGCCGCCGGCGAGTCGACCCACGTGCAGGTCTTCGGCCAGGACTATCCGACGCCGGACGGGACGTGCATCCGCGACTTCATCCATGTCCGCGACCTCGCCGCAGCGCACCTGCTGGCGCTCGAAGCGACCGGCGAGGGGGACTCGTCGTTCGAGGTCTACAACCTCGGGTCGGCCGCCGGCTTCAGCGTGCGGGAGGTGGTCGAGGCGGCACGCAAGGTGACCGGCCGCGCCATCCCGGCGCGCGTCGTGAAGCGCCGGACAGGTGACCCCCCGGTCCTGGTCGCCTCGTCGCGACGGGCGCGGCGCGAGCTCGGCTGGCAGCCCCAGCACTCGAAGCTGGAGCAGATGCTGGCGGACGCCTGGGCGTGGCGGCTGACGCACCCGAGCGGCTACGGCAGGCCGGCCCGGCTCGATGGCATCCCAGACCGCCCCGCGTCGGACGGCCGCGGCGAGCGACAGCTGCCCAGGACGGGCGCCCCCGCCTCCTTCTAGCCGCTTGGCGTCCGCCGCGGCAGGGCTCGTTCCGGCGTTTGCGAGGGTCGCGTGGTACGATCCGAGCCTAGTTCAGCCCCCGTTGGAGCCCCGTTTGCCAGAAACCGAATCCCCTGTCGCGCGCCGGCCGCGTCGCGCGCACCGACCAGCGACCCCACCGCCCCCCGAGTCCGTCGCCTCCGCGCCAGCGACCACCAACGGCGCCACCCCTTCCGACGACACCGACGCCTCGCCGCTGCTCGCCGCCGTGCTGGCTGCGCAGCGCGGCCACCGGTTCGGCGAGATCGAGCTGCCGGTGACCATCGCGCGGGCGATCGAGAAGATGGGCTTCACCGTTCCGACCGAGGTACAGGCCCGCGCCATCCCCCCGCTGCGAGCGGGACGCGACCTGATCGGCCAGGCCCAGACCGGCACCGGCAAGACGGCCGCCTTCGGGATCCCGATCATCGAGAAGGTCGATCCGAACGGCCACTTCGTGCAGGCGCTGGTCCTGACCCCGACGCGCGAGCTGTGCGTCCAGGTGACCGAGGAGATCCGCCGCCTTGGCGCGTTCCGCAACGTCACCACGGTCGCCATCTACGGCGGATCGAGCATGGATCGCCAGGTGACCGCCCTCAAGCGCGGCGCCCAGGTCGTGGTGGGCACGCCGGGGCGGGTGCTTGACCTCATCCGTCGCGGCGAACTGCGCCTCGATCGGGTCAACACCGTCATCCTCGACGAGGCCGATCGGATGCTCGACATGGGCTTCATCGTCGACGTCGAGACGATCCTGTCGCGCTGCCCGCGGCAGCGCCAGACGGCGCTCTTCAGCGCCACCATGCCGTACGCCATCCTGCGCATCTGCGATCGGTTCATGGACAAGGGCGCCGAGCACATCGTCGTCCGGCCGGAGATGCGCACCGTCGAGACGGTCCGCCAGCTCGTCTACTTCGTCGCGGAGCAGGACAAGGTGCCGGCGCTCACCGAGCTGACCGACCAGTTCGGGTTCGATCGGCTCCTCGTCTTCCGCCACACCCAGATCGGCGTCGACCGGCTGACCGCCATCCTTGCCAGGCGCGGGCGGAACGTCGCCGCCCTCCACGGCGGCCTCTCGCAGCGCGAGCGCGACCGGACGCTGGCCGACTTCCGCTCTGGCAAGATCCAGTTCCTGATCGCGACCAACGTCGCCTCGCGCGGCCTCGACATCACCGACCTGCCGTTCGTCCTGAACTACGACATCCCCGAGGACGCCGACACCTACGTGCACCGCGTGGGGCGAACGGCCCGCGCCGGCCGGGAGGGGACGGCCATCACGCTGGTCGGCGAATGGGACCTCGACGCCTGGGAGCAGATCCGCAAGGAGGTCGGGATGGAGGTCGAAGAGGGCCAGCTGAAGCTCTACAACCGGGCGTAGCTGAACTTCGCGACCGGCGGTGCGGTAGCCTTGGCGCGGATGCCGGTGCCTGACGCGGTCCTCCCCCAGCACGCGACCCTCGCCGAGGTGATCATCACCAGCGTCGAGTGGCTCTTCGAGCCGTACTGGTCCGGCGAGCGGCTGATCGCGCGGCTGGACAACGGCCGCGTATCCCTGACCGATTCCGGGGGTGAGCCGGCAGGTCCCGAGTTCAGCGAGGCGGCCGACGAGCTGGCCGCCGCGATCGACGCGGATTCGGCGGTCGTCGACGGCATCTGGACCGCGCAGCCGTTCATGGGCAACGGCGGTGCGCGCCAGTGGGCTGAGACGATGGCCGAGGAAGGGCTGGTCGACGAGGCGCCGGACCCGATCTCGATGGAGACGCGTCGCGCCTTCGTCGCGATCGACCTGGTCGAGCTGGAAGGGCAGTCACTGGCCGACGTCCCGTACCAGGAGCGGCGGCGACTCCTCACCTCGCTCATCGAGGAGAACGTGCGCGTCCGGATCTCGCCGGCGGTCAAGCTGCCGATCCATGCCTGGCTGCATGCCTGGCGCGGCCACGGCTTCACCTTCTACGTGGCCAAGCATGTGAACTCGCGCTACCGAGCCGGGGAGTACGCCGACGACTGGCTGATCCTGTCGGCCGAGCCGGAGAAGGGCCCCACCATCGTCGGCCGCATGTTCGGGCAGCGACCGAAGCGGCTGCGCCGCATCGAGGACTGAGCGCTGGCATCGGCGCTTGACGCCAAGGCGCTCGCCGTGGTCCGGCGGGTCGGCCAGGCCGACCTGATGGTCGGCATCCCCAGCTTCGGCAACGCCGAGACGATCGGCTTCGTCGTCCGTGCGGCCACGGCCGGCATGGTCCAGTACTTCCCGGACCTCAAGCCGATCCTGGTCAACTCCGACGGCGGATCCCCTGACGACACGCCGCGCGTGGCGGTGAGCACCGAGAGCCCGGAGTACATCGAGAAGATCATCCTGGTCAGCCCGCGCCACAAGCTGCAGCGGATCACCTTCACCTACCACGGGTTGAGCGGCAAGGGAACCGCGGTGCGAGCCCTGTTCGAGGTCGCGCGCGAGCTGGGGGTGAAGGCGATGGTGATGGTCGACTCCGACCTGCGCAGCATCGCCCCCGAATGGATCGAGCTGCTGGCCGGACCGATCCTCAAGGGCGGCTACGACTTCGTGGCGCCGCTCTACGCGCGCTACAAGTACGACGGCACCATCACCAACGCGATCGCGTACCCGCTGACCCGAGCCCTGTACGGCGCCCGGATCCGGCAGCCGATCGGCGGCGAGTTCGCGGTCAGCGGCGACCTGGTGCAGCGTTACCTGGAGCTCGACACCTTCGACGACCTGACCGCGCGGTTCGGGATCGACGTGTGGATGACGCACTCGGCCATCAACGAGGGATTCGCCGTCTGCCAGACGCGGCTGGGGGCCAAGATCCATGACGCCAAGGACCCGGCGTCCGACCTGGGGCCGATGTTCCGGCAGGTGGTCGGCACGCTCTTCCGCCTGGCCGGCCACTACCAGGACCGATGGCTCAAGGTGCGCGGCTCGCACCTCGTCCCGGAGTACGGCTTCGAGCGTGTGATCGCGCCCGAGACGATCGCCGTGGATCACGCCAAGTTGATCGATGGATTCGAGACGGCCCGCCTGTCGCAGGCGGACGCGTGGCGGCCGATGCTCTCCGACGAGCAGCTCGAGCGGGTGCTCGCCGTGGAGATCCCCGACCAGCCGGGCGCCTTCCACTTCTCGTCGGAGCTGTGGATCCGCTGCCTGTACGACGCGCTGGTCGCCTACAACCGCCCGAGGATCGACCGCGAGAGGCTGCTTGCGGCGTTGACACCCCTCTACTTCGCGCGCACGGCGGGCTTCATCGCCGAGACGGCCGAGATGACCACCGACCAGGCCGAGCGCGTCATCGAGGCGCAGGCGCGCGAGTTCGAGAACCTCAAGCCGTACCTGGTTGCCCGCTGGGGCGAGATGCGCGCCGCGGCAGGGGCCGGCTGATGCCGCGCCGACGCGAGCCGTACCGGATCCTGCTGCCGCTCGCCAACCCGCGGACCGCGCGCGACCTGCTGCGCATCGGCTCCGGGCTGAGCAGCGGCCGGGCCACGGAGATCACGGCGCTCGGCATCGTCGAGGTCCCCGAGGGGGTGAGCCTGGCCGAGGGCGCGACGCAGGCGCGCACCGCGCGGCGACTGCTGCAGCGCGTCCTGGACTTCGGCGACGAGGAGGGGGTCGAGATCCGGACCATGGTGCGCATCGGCCGGCTCGCCGCAGAGGGCGTGATCGAGGCGGTCGCGGAGGAGGGCTCGGACCTCGTCATCTTCGGCTGGGGCGGACCGGTCTCCCCCGCGGCGGCACGAGCCGCGGCGGCGCGCGGCGTGGCGAGCCAGGCGTCGGTCTTCTCCCCGACCATCGATGCGGTGGTGCGAGAGTCACCGGCGGACATCGCCGTCGTCAAGCAGCGCGGGCTCGACGCCGTCACCTCGATCCTCGTCCCGGTGCGCGGTGGCCCGCACGCCGAGCTGGCGATGCGCCTGGCGCGCGATCTCGGCAAGCGCTTCAGCGCGCAGGTCGTGGTGCTCCACGTGGTGCCCAAGGGGATCGGTGACCGCGCCGGCAAGCGGGAGCAGGAGGCGCTCGATCGCTTCGTGCGCGAGCACGGCGGGGGGAGGCGGGTGAAGGGCCTGCTGCGTGAGTCGCCATCGGTGCGCACGGCAATCCTGCGCGAGGCGACGAATCATCAGCTGGTGGTGATGGGCGCATCGGCCCAGCCTTCGAACGCGGCCCCGGACGGGCGATTCCTGTTCGGCACGGTGGCCGATGCCGTGGCGTCGCGCGCGAAGCCGACGGTGATCGTGGTCAAGACCAAGCAGCGGCTCGGGCTGTCGACCTTTGACGAGCTTCGCTCCGCCGAGGGCACGCTTGCCGCCGCCGATGCGTACGTCGAGCGCAGCCGCGCCCTGCCGACCGTGGTCGACCGCTGGTTCGCGGAGAACACCTTCCACGCCGGCGAGTTTCGCGCGGTGGCGAAGCTGGTCGACCTCAAGGAGAAGCAGGGCCTGACGATCAGCCTGGGGCTGCCGGCGCTCAACGAGGAGGCCACCATCGGCCTCGTCATCAAGCGCATCAAGACCGCGCTGATGGACCGCGTGCCCCTTATTGATCAGATGGTGGTGATCGATAGCGACAGCACCGATGCGACCCGCAGGATCGCCGCCGACCTTGGCGTTCCGGTGGTGCGCCACTCCCAGGTGCTGCCGGAGCTTGGCCCGCAGCGTGGCAAGGGCGAGGCGCTGTGGAAGAGCCTGCACGTGCTCGACGGGGACATCGTGGCCTGGATCGACACCGACATCCGCAACATCCAGCCGCGCTTCGTGCACGGGCTCATCGGGCCGCTCCTGCGCGAGCCGCGGATCCAATACGTCAAGGGCTTCTATCGACGCCCGATCAACCTTGGCGGACAGCTCGTGGCCGAGGGCGGCGGTCGCGTCACCGAGCTGATGGCCCGACCGCTGATCAACCTCTTCTTCCCCGAGCTGTCCGGCATGATCCAGCCCCTCTCCGGCGAGTACGCCGGGCGGCGGGCGCTGCTCGAATCGGTGCCGTTCTTCACCGGCTATGGCGTTGAGATCGGGCTGCTGATCGACATCCTTGAGGCGGCGGGGCTGTCGGCGATCGGGCAGGTCGACCTGGAGCGGCGCATCCACCGCAACCAACCCCTCGTCAACCTGTCGGCGATGAGCTTCACCATCCTGCAGGCGGTGATCGGCAAGCTGGAGGAGCGGCATCGGATCGAGCTGCTGACCGAGGTCGGGCGTGGCATGAAGGTGATCGGTCAGGAGAAGGACCGATTCAACCTGGAGGTTCGCGAGGTCGGCGACGTGCTCCGGCCGCCGATGCGCACGATCCCCGCCTACCTGGAGCGGCGCAGGTCGCTGAAGCACTGATGCCGCGCTCGCTGCGCCTGGTGGTCGCTCCGGACTCGTTCGGCGGAGCGCTCGACTCGGTCGGCGTGGCGGAGGCGATCGCCGTCGGTTGGGAACGGGCCAGGCCGCTGGACTCGATCGTGCGGGTGCCGATGGCCGACGGCGGCGAGGGCACGCTGGCGGCCGTGGCCGCTGCGCTCGGGAGCCTGGCGACACGCCACACGCTGGCCACCACCGACGCGCTTGGTCGTCCGGTCCTTGCGGACTGGCTGCTGCTGGATGACGGCCGCACCGCGTTCGTGGAGATGGCCACCGCCTCCGGCCTGGCACTGCTGGCGCCCGCGGAGCGGACTCCCGCGTCGGCGCTGAGCGCCTCGACACGCGGAACCGGCGACCTGCTGCGCGCGGCCCTCGACGCCGGCGTGGCGAGGGTGATCCTCGGGATCGGCGGCAGTGCCACAACCGATGGCGGCTCCGGCGCGCTGGCGGCGCTCGGCGTGCGTTTCGTGGACGACGGCGGAGCCGAGCTGCCCGGCGGGGGAGCGGCCCTCGCTCGCCTGGCGCTCATCGACGCATCCGGCCTCGATGCCCGCCTCGCTGACACGGAGCTGATCGTGGCCTCGGATGTGACGAACCTGCTCACCGGCCCGGCGGGAGCTGCGGCGACCTACGGACCGCAGAAGGGCGCGGACCCCGACGTCGTGGCCGACCTCGACGCCGCGCTGGCGATCTACGGGGCGGCGATCGCGGCAGCGACTGGACGAGACGTGGCGGAGATGCCGGGAAGCGGCGCCGCCGGCGGGATGGCGGCTGGCCTGCTGGGGTTCAGCGGAGCCGTGCTGCGCCCGGGATTCGAGGTCGTGGCCGAGATGGTGGGGCTTCCCGCTGCCCTGGCCGAGGCGGACCTGGTGGTCACCGGCGAGGGGCGCGCCGACGAGCAGACACTGGCCGGCAAGGCGGCGATGGGCGTGGCGCAGCTCGCCCACGTGGCGGGGATCCCGGTCGCGCTGGTGTGCGGCGCCCTCGGGCCTGGGGCGGAGGTGCTCGACGCGGCCGGCCTGTTCGAGCTGGTGCAGCCGATCCCGGATCGGCCGATCGACCTGGCCGACGCCATGGCGGACACCGAACGGCTGGTGACCAACGCCGCCGAGCGCCTGGCGCGCACCGTCGGGCTGGGGCAGCAGCTAGCCTAGGTCGGATGCCCGGGCGACCTCGCCGTCCCTCTCCTCGCAAGCTCGCTGCCGATCGACGTGCTCGGCGGGCGCGGGCCGAGGAGGTCATGGAGCGACTCGGAGAGCGGTACGACCACCCGACCTGGGCTGGTCCGCGCCTCGACCCGGTCAGCGAGCTGGTGCTCACGATCCTGTCCCAGAACACTGCTGACACGAACTCGTTCCACGCCTTCACCGCGCTGCGGGCACGTTACGCCGGCTGGCCGCAGGTCCTGGCTGCGCCCACCGACGAGCTGGAGGAGGTGCTCCGCCCGGGGGGCCTGGCTCCGACCAAGTCACGCCGCATCCAGGCCGTGCTGGCCGAGGTCCACGACGCTACGCACGGCAGCTGGGACCTCTCATTCCTCGGAGAGTGGCCACTCGAGGAGGCCAGGCAGTGGCTGACCGGGTTGCCCGGCATCGGCCGCAAGACCGCGGCGATCGTGCTCCTCTTCGGCTTCGGCCGGCCCGCGCTCCCGGTCGATACGCACGTCCATCGGGTCGCCCTGCGACTGGGCCTCATCCCGCCCAGGACGAACGTCGAGCGCGCCCATGACCTGCTGGAGGCTGCCCTCCTGCCCCATGAGATGTACCCGTTCCACGTCGAGCTGATCCGGCACGGGCGCGACACCTGCCGCGCCCCGCGGCCGATCTGTGGCCTGTGCCCGCTGACCGACCTGTGCCCGTACTTTGTCCGCGCGAGCCTCGGCAAGGCGCCGATGGCCCCCGCGCCGCGCGCCGCGCTCGGCCCGGACGGCGCGCTACGTCGCTACCACGACGAGTTGATTCACGGCTGGGCACCCCCCGAGCGCCGCGTCTAGCGGCTCGCCGCTCAGTTGATCGGTGGCATGCATGCGCAGCACCGTGTCTGTAGCGCTCCTGAAATGGAACACCCGGTACCGTGGGCTGACTGAACGTCAATCCATCGCAGCTGGAGGTTGGGAGGACACCGATGACACTCGATCCGGGCGGCATTCTTGCGTGGCTCGTCGTTGGACTGGTTGCTGGCTGGCTCGCCGGCATGGTCATGAAGGGCGGCGGCTATGGGCTGGTCGGCGACATCGTGATCGGCATCGTCGGCGCCTTCGTCGGTGGCTTCGTCTTCAGCCTGATCACCGGGGGCGGGACTGCCGGCTTCTGGGGCAGCATCGCCGTGGCATTCGTCGGCGCGCTGATCCTGATCGCGATCGTCCGCGCGATGCCTGGTCGCTCACCCATCTGACCGTCCCTCGCGCTCACCAAACGGGCCGCCCCAGAGGCGGCCCGTTCCACGTTGCCGGACCGAAATTGCGATCGGACTGGTAGACTTCCGGCCCGCCACGGATCGGGCCGAAGTAGCTCAGTGGTAGAGCAACGGTTTCGTAAACCGTCGGTCGTG
>JBBDNI010000057.1:0-12286 GCA_040877645.1 Chloroflexota bacterium | reverse complement strand
CCAGCGTTCGGGCGTCAGCGTCCGGGTAACGATCGCCAACCACGAGACGCTGGGAGCGGCCGCGCTCAAGCGCGCTGTCCGGCTGGGAGAGCCGTCCGCGGCGCCGCGCAGCAGCGACCTGGGCGCCGTGGTGGCCTCGACGGCCGGCAAGATCGAGCTCGAGACGCTGGGCGACGAGACGCGCGAGGACAAGGTCATCGAGAAGCTCGTGCAGCGCGCCGTGGTGAACGTCTTCAACCGCCACTTCTCGCTCTCCGAGCTGGTGCCGCTGGTCGAGCGCTTTGAGGCGGGTGCCGAGGCGGAAGTCGGGGAGCTGGTCACATCCGAATCGCTCCAGCACCTGGTCGCGGAGCTGCCCGAGCTGAGCCGTGCCGTAGCCCGCCTGGATCTCGGCGAGTCCCCGGCCGGAGTGGCCAGCGGCGTCGAATTCGTGCTCGAGGGACTCCACCTGAACCGGCGGCTGAACAAGGAGCGGCGCGGCGGCGGTGTGCGCTACGCCCGCTGATCGCAAGACCACAGCGACGGACCGATGAGCCTGTACCGCTACGCCCGCTGGGATGGCAGCCAGAGCCTGCCGCCATTCGATGCCGACGACGTGCTCGAGGCACTCTCCGACGACATCCTGGCGGAGGGCGACATCCGTCGCGCCCTGCAGCGGCTCATGCAGCGCGGCATGCGCGGCACCCGTGGCGGCGACGTGCCCGGCCTGCGGCGGATCGTCGAGCAACTGCGGGCGCGCCGCGCCGAGGAGCTGTCGCGCGCCAACCTGGACGGGATGCTCGACGAGCTGGCCGAGCGCCTCGAGCGGATCGTGGAGCAGGAGCGAGCGGGGATCGAGAAGCGCGTTACCGACGCGGAGCAGCGCGCGCTCGACGCGGCGCCCGGCCCGGCGCAGGACCAGGCACGCCTGGCCGAGCAGGTGCTGCGCCGGACAGGCGAGCAGCGCCGACAGCGGCTGGATGCCCTGCCGCCCGACCTGGCAGGCAGGCTCGCCGCGCTGCGCGACTACGAGTTCATGGACCCGCTGGCGCGCGATGCCTTCAACGCCCTCACCGACGAGCTCCGACAGCAGCTGCTGCAGACCTATTTCCAGGGCCTGAAGGACGGCGTCGCCGGCGTCTCACCGGAGGACCTCGACGGGGTGCGCGCCATGGTCCGCGACCTGAACAGGCTGCTCGAGAAGCACGCCCAGGGAAATGACACGCGGGCCGACTTCGCCGCATTCATGGCCCGCCACGGGCAGCTCTTCCCGCCGGGGCTCGAGACGATCGACCAGCTGATCGACCATCTCCACCGCCAGGCCTCGAAGATGGCCTCGCTGCTCGCCAGCCTCAGCCCGGAGATGCGAGCCGAGCTGCAGCAGATGATGGACGAGCTACTGCGCGACGACCGGCTGCGCTGGGACATGGCGCGCCTGGCAGGAACCCTGCAGGCGTTGCGTCCCGATCGGCCGTTCGGCGAGCCCTACCCGTTCGGAGGCGACGAGCCGCTCGGGCTGCCGGAGGCCATGGCGGCCATCGACCGACAGCAGCGCTTCGACGCCATGGAGGAGGAGCTGCTGGCCGCTCGAGACCCGGACTCGCTGGAGCAGATCAACGCCGAGGCGCTGCAGGATCTCGGCGGAGACGAGGCGACCGGCGACCTGGAGCAGCTCCGTGAGCTGACGCGCGCGCTGGAGGAGGCCGGCTACCTCGAGCGGGACGAGGGACAGCTGGCTCTCACCCCCCGTGCGGCCCGCAAGCTGGGCATGCGTGCCCTGACCGACATCTTCAGCCGGCTGCGGCGCGAGTCGCTCGGCGGTCATCCGCTGCCATCGGCCGGAAGCGGGGGAGAGCTGATCGACGAGACGAAGCCGTTCGAGCATGGCGACGCGTTCGCGGTCGACCTCAACCGGACCCTCTTCAACGCCATGGCCCGCAACGGGCCCGGTACGCCGGTGCGCATCGTCGCCGATGACTTCGAGGTGCATCGGACCGAGGAGACCACGGTCAGCTCGACGGTCCTGCTGCTGGACATGAGCCGATCGATGCTGCTGCGCGGCTGCTCGACCGCCGCCAAGCGGGTGGCGATGGCGCTCCACACCCTGATCCACACCAAGTACCCGCGCGATCGGCTGTACGTTGTCGGCTTCGCGTACTACGCCCGCCAGATCAAGCCGGAGGCGATCGCCACGCTCTCGCCGTACGAGTTCGAGTACGGGACCAACCTGCAGCACGCGCTCATCATCGCGAGGCAGCTGCTCGGCAGGCGGAGCGGGGGGAACAAGGAGATCGTGGTCATCACCGACGGCGAGCCGACCGCCCACATCGCCAACGGGCAGGTCGAGTTCGCCTATCCACCGACCATGCGCACGATGCAGTCAACGCTGCGCGAGGTCGGGCGCGCCACGCGTGACGGGATCGTGATCAACACCTTCATGCTGGAGCGGTCGCGCTACCTGTCGGACTTCGTCGACCTGATGAGCCGCATCAACCGTGGGCGGGCCTTCTACGTCGAGCCCGAGCGGCTGGGCGAGTACGTGCTGGTCGATTACGTCAGCAAGAAGCGCAAGCGGGTCGCCTGATGAAGGTCGGGGTCCAGCTGCCCGAGGTCGAATACGTAGCGCGCTGGCCGGAGCTGCGCGAGATGGTTCGCACCGCCGAGGAGATCGGCCTCGACTCGATCTGGGTCGGCGACCATCTCCTGTATCGCGACGACGGGCTGCCGCCGCGTGGGCCGTGGGAGGCGTGGTCGATGCTGGCGGCCATCGCCGCCGTGACGGATCGGGTCGAGATCGGGCCGCTGGTGGCGGCGGCCAGCTTCCACAACCCCGCCGTGCTGGCCAAGAAGGCCGCGACCGTCGACGAGATCAGCGGCGGGCGCCTCGTGCTCGGTCTCGGCGCAGGCTGGAACGAGGCGGATTACCGCGCCTACGGCTTTCCGTTCGACCATCGGGTCAGCCGCTTCGAGGAGGCGTTCACCATCGTCCGGACCCTGCTGCGTGACGGTCGCTGCGACTTCCACGGGAGGTATTTCCAGCTCGACGACTGCGTCCTCCTGCCGCGCGGCCCACGCCACGACCACGGCGAGGGACCGCCCCTGATGGTCGGCTCGATGGGGGAGCGGATGCTGTCGATCACGCTGCCGCACGTCCAGGCCTGGAACGCGTGGTTCAGCTGGTTCGGCAACACGGTGGAGGGCTACCGGTCGCTGCGGGACACGATCGACGCCGCCTGCCGTGCCGCCGGCCGCGACCCGGCCGACGTCGCGCGGACAATCGCCCTGTTCGTTGCCTTCCCGGATGCGCGCGGTCGCAGCATGGGTGACTTGAAGGCGCCCGATGTGAAGCCGATCCCCGGCAATCCCGACATACTGGGTGCAGCCCTTCGCGCGTTTCGCGCCGAGGGGGTCGCCCACGTCCAGCTCGTGCTCGACCCGATCACGGCCGAGAGCATCGCCGCCCTCGCCCCGGCGCTGGCCCAGCTCGCCAGCTGACGGCTGGTATCCTCGCCCGATGGAGGGTTCACCGCCCCCGATCCCGCTGGGCGCGGCCGGGCGACTGGAGGCGCAGCCGCTGACCAACGCAGTCGGGGACCACGCGATGCTGGTGCGCGACGCCACCGCCCCCCGCGCGCTCCTCACCGCCGAGGGCGGGGAGGGCGACCGTGATCGGCTGGTGGTCGTACCGCTCGACGACGACCTCCAGGTGCGCGTCGACGGCGACGCCCTGGCCGTCTGGCTGGCCGAGGGCTCGGCCCGAAGGCCGACCGCCGCCGTGCCGGGCTGGGCCAGCGCCATCGGCTTCGTGCTGGTGATCGCGGTGGTCGGCTTTGCGGTGCTCGGCAGCCTCACATTCTTCGGGTGGCTGTTCCGCGCGATCGGATGGCTGTGACGGACGAGGCCGAGCCGATCCTGCCGCCCACCGCCGGGCTGATCGCCATGCGCATCGGCCAGGAGTTCGGGAAACCCGAGGAGTTCGCGCAATCGCTGGAGCGCGCCCTGGCACGCGGCGCTGACCGCGGCGCCACCCTGGTGGCCGTGCTCGACCGTGGCGACCTGGCAACCCACATCCCGCACGTGGATGGGCCGTCGTGGAACACCGTTCCGCTGGTACACCTGCATCGGGGCCGCCAGCCGAGCGCCGAGGAGTGGGCGATCGCGAATGCCATCGTCGAACGGCTGGAGCGCTACCGCTGAACCGATGACCGCCTCGCCCGTGACGGATGAGCTGCAGCAGTCGCTGCGATCGATGCTGGGTCGCTTCGCGACCGGCGTGACGGTGGTGGCGGCTCGCCACGGGCCGCTGCTGGCGGGGATGACCGCCAACGCGATCGCCTCGATCAGCGTCGACCCGCCGCTGCTGATGGCCAGCATCAACCGCGAGAGCGAGACGCACGTCGCCATCCTCGGAAGCCACTCATTTGGAGTCAGCGTGCTCGGCACCGCGCAGCGCGCGATCGCCGAGTGCTTTGCCCTGCCGACCACGGCGGGCAAGCTGCAGCGCTTCTGCGACGCCCCGTGGCACGAGGCCGAGACCGGCTCCCCGATCCTCGACGGCGCGATCGCCTACTTCGACTGCCGGCTCAACGCCTCGTACGCCGCCGGGACCCACACCATGTTCGTGGGTGAGATCGTGTCCGCCGGGTACGAGGAGGGCGGCGAGCCCCTGGTCTGGTTCGGATCGCGCTACCGAGAGCTCGCGCCCGAGGCCAAGGGCTAGAGCCTGGCCAGCGCGGACCTGCCGGCCGAGATGGTCGCCTCCTTGAAGTCGGCGCCGTTCACGACGAAGGTGAACTGCAGCAGGACCATGACCGACCCCTGCAGGAAGTAGCCGCGCAGGTTGTCCGGGAACCAGAGCGCGGTGTCGCCGGCTCTGACCACCTCGGCGTCGTCGCCGAAGGCGGAGTTGACCGCGTCGAAGGTGTTGACGCCATCCTCGGGGGTGACCGTCACCAGCAGCCCGCCCCACGCGTCGCCCTCGTAGCGGCACTCGTTGCTGCCGGGTGAGAGCACGGTCGGCGTCTCGCGGTGATCGCCATCCGCGACCGTCCCGGGATCCAGGGCAAGCGCAGCCTCGACATCGGCGGGCGTGACGAGCTCGCAGGCGGTGAGCGAGGTGCCCAGGGTTGGGTCCGGGGCCGCATCGCTGGCCGGCGCCTGCGAGGGTGCACCGCCGCTCGACGGCTCGCCGCCGTTCGAGGAGCCCGGCGATGAAGGGCCGCAGGCCGCGAGCAGGAGGACTGTGGCCAGGCTGGCGAGACGAGTGCGCATCGGTCGGTCCTTTCTTCAGGCGCCGATGGCGGCTAGCGATTCGCCGACGACCCGCGCGGCGGTGTCGACCTCCTCATCGGTGGTCACCAGCGGCGGGATGACGCGCACCACCTGGCCGTAGGTACCGCAGGTGAGGAGCAGCAGCTTCCGCTCGAAGGCCTCGTGCAGGAGCGCCTTGGCCAGGTCCGGCCGCGGCGCCAGGTCTGCGCCCTCCGCGAACTCGATCCCGATCATCAGGCCGCGCCCGCGCACCTCCGCCACGGTCTGGCGACCATCGGTAACGGCGCGGATGCCCGCCAGCAGGCGCTCACCCTGCCTGGTCGCGTTGGCCAACAGGTCCTCGGATTCGATCACGTCGAGCGTTGCGACGGCCGCCGCGCAGGCCACCGCGTTGCCGCCGTACGTCCCGCCGTGCGCCCCCGGGCCGAGCCGATCGAGCAGCTCGCGCGAGGCCATGATCCCCGACAGCGGCATCCCCGATGCGATCCCCTTGGCCATCACCACGATGTCCGGCCGCGCGTCCGTCCACTCGGTCGCCCACATGCGGCCGGTGCGGCCCATCCCGGATTGCACCTCATCGGCGATGAGCAGGATGCCGTGACGATCGGCCAGCTCGCGGAGCGCGGGCAGGAACGAGTCGGGCGGCACCACGTAGCCGCCCTCGCCGAGGATCGGCTCGACCAGGAAGGCTGCCACGTCATCGGGATAGACGACCGTGGCGAACAGGTCCTCGATCCCCGCCAGGCTGAAGGCCACTGCCTCGTCCTCGCTGCGCCCGGTGGGGTTACGCAGCACGTAGGGATACGGCGCGAAATGGATGCCGCCGAGGAGCGGCTCGAAATGGCCGCGGTACTTGACGCCCGAGCTGGTGAGCGCCATCGCCCCGTGGGTACGGCCGTGGAAGCCGCCACGGAAGGCGATGATCGCCGGCCGCCGGGTGGCGTACTTGGCGAGCTTGACGGACGCCTCGATCGCCTCCGCCCCCGAGTTCGAGAGGAAGAGACCCGCCTCCCCGACGGGCAGCCCCGGGAAGGTGCGCGGCAGGCGCTCGTGGAGCTCGAGGCCGGGCTTGTGGTACAGGATGTTCTGCTGGGCGTGGATGATCTTGCCGGCCTGCTCGGCGATCGCCGCCGCCACCCGCGGGTGGGCGTGGCCGGTGTTGGTGACCCCGATCCCGCAGGTGTAGTCCAGGTAGCGCTCGCCGTCGATCGTCTCGACCCACGAGCCGATGCCGCGCTCCACGACCAGGTCGGTGTACCGCGCCCAGACCGGCGGCACGCCGGCGCGGCGCGCCAGCCACACAGCGCTGTCGTCGACCCGCTCGTCGATGATGGGTGTGCCGGTGAGCTGCGTCACGGCTCCGCCCTCATCGGTCAGTCCGGGTGGGCGGCGCGACCAGCTGGCGGCGCTGGAGCACGATCCAGCCCACCACCCCCAGCAGGGCCGTGCCGAAGATCAGGGTGCCAACCACGTTCACCTGGGGCGGAATGCCGATGCGCGAAGCCCCGTATACCCAGAGCGGGAATGTTGCGGTACGCCCTGACGTGAACTGCGTGATCACGAAGTCATCGATCGAAAGGGCGAAGGCGAGGAGGGCGGCGGCCATGATGCCGGGGAAGATGAGCGGCAAGGTCACCTTCCGGAACGTGGTCCACTCATCCGCACCCAGGTCCATGGCTGCCTCCTCCAGCGCCCGGTTGAAGCCCGCCAGCCGTGCACGCACGGTGACCACCACGTAGCTGATGTTGAACATGATGTGGGCCAGCAGGATCGTCACCAGCCCGCGTGCCACGCCGGCAGACACGAAAAGTGCCAGCAGAGACGCGCCGAGCACGATCTCGGGCGTGGCAATCGGCAGGAAGATCAGCATGTTCAGGGGGCCTCGCCCACGAAACTCATAGCGCGTCAGCGCCATGCCGATCAGGGTGCCCATGAAGGTGGCGATCACGGTCGAGATGCCGGCCACGATCACGCTTGTCTTGAGCGCGTCATTCAATGCCGGATATCGATTGAAGGCGTTCTGCCAGTGCTCGAGGGTGAAGCCCTGCCAGGCGTAGTTGAAACGGCCCTGGATGTCGTTGAAGCCGAAGGCGATCATCACCAGGATGGGTAGAAACAGGTAGGCCACCACCAATGCGGTGAAGGCGGGCAGCGCCGCCCGCCTCAGGCGCGCCCCGATTGGCGGGCGTCGCGGCCGGCCAGGCGATTCGGTGGTGGCCGGCAGAACGCGGGCCAGCGCATCGGCCATCAGCCGGTCAGCTCCTGGCCCCGCAGCAACCGCGTATAGGCGAAGACGCTGAGAAGGATGCCGATCATCAGGATCAGGCTCAGCGCGCTGGCCTGTGGGTAGTCGTTGTTGACGAGGTAGAGCCGCTGGATGACGTTCCCGATCATCGTCTCGCCGGGGCTTCCGAGCAGCTCGGCGTTGATGTAGTCACCCACCGCCGGAATGAACGCCAGCAGCGTCGCGGCAAAGACACCTGGCAGGGAGAGCGGCAGCGTCACCCGCAGAAATGCCTGCAGCCGGCTGGCATAAAGGTCAGTGGCCGCTTCGATCAGGCGATGGTCGATCTTCTCCAGGGCCACGTAGAGCGGCAGCACGACGAACGGCAGGAAGTTGTAGGTGATCCCGGCGATGACCGCTGCCGGCGTTGCCAGGATCCGGAATCCGGCATCGACCCACCCCAGGTCCTTCAGCGAACCGAGCACCACCCCATCGTCAGCCAGGATGAACTTCCAGCTGATGGTGCGGATGATGAAGCTGGTGAAGAAAGGCATGATCACCAGCAGCAGCAGGATTGACTTGTAACGCCCCCCGCGGAAGGCGATGGTGTACGCCATCGGGTAGCCGATCAGCAGCGCCAGCAACGTGACGATCAGCCCGTACTGCAGCGAGCGGATGAGCTGGCCGTCCCACCGCGTGATCGTGTCGGGGAAGACCCCGAAGTTGAAGGTGAGCCGGAAGCCGGTGCCCAGCGTCCCCTCTTGCAGCGAGACCGCTGCCATCGCGAGGACCGGGACCAGAAAGAAGATGATCAGCCAGAGGCCACCGGGCACGAGGAACAGGTACGGCACCAGCGCCCGATGCTGCCGCAGCCAGCCGGACATGTCGCTCGGCCTCCCGATCAGCCGGGGTTGAAGACGCCTAGCCTTGGACGACCTCCTGGAACATCTCGTTCCACTCGCGCTCCTCCGCCTCGTCCAGCACCTTGTACGAATAGAGGCGCGAGAGCATCTCCTCGGTCGGGAAGACCAACGGCGATTCCGCCACCGCCGCGAGGTAGTCCTTGTCCTCCTGGCTTTCCGCCTCGTCAGCGTGCTGGCGAATGATGTCCTGCGCCGCCGGAACGGGGCAGATGTAGTTGACCCACTCCGCGAGCTGGGCCGCCACTTCCGGGCGGTAGACGTAATCCATGATGGCCAGCGCGTCGTTCGGATGGGCAGCGCCCTTCGGGATGGCCATGTTGTCGATCCACAGCATGGCGCCCTCCTCCGGCACCACGAAACGCAGGTCGGGATTGTCGAACTGCAGCTGGAAGACGTCGCCGGACCAGGCCATCGTCATCGCCAGCGTGCCGTCCGACAGGCCGTTGACGTAGTCGTTCCCGAAGTACCCGCGGACATGTGGCTTCTGGGCCAGCAGCACATCGCGCGCGGCCTCGACATCGGACGCGGTGGCGTCCTTCGGGACGACTCCGTTGAGCAACAGCGCGAAACACATCGAGTCGCGCATCTCGGTGAACATCCCGATCTTGCCCGAGTACTTCTCGGCCATGGCTGGGTCAAGAAGCTGCGCCATGGAGGTGATCTCTTCGTCGACCAGGGCCGGGTTGTAGCCGATTCCGGTAATGCCCGACTGCCACGGAACGCTGTGCTTGTTGTCCGCGTCGTAGCTCGGGTCCTTGTACTTGTCAGCGGCGTTGGCCACGAAGTTCGGCACGTTTTGGGCGACATCGAACGATTCGAGGTAGTCGAGCCGGATCATGTTGCCGATCATCCAGTCGGTCATGACGATGAGGTCGTAGCCGGTGGGGTTGCCCGCTTCCAGATCGGGCTGGATCTGGGCGAAGAAGGACTGGTTGTCGATGATGTTCTCGGTATACGTCGTCTCGATCCCGGTGGCGTCCTTGAACGCGACGAGGGTCGGCGAGTTCGCGGGGTTGTCGTTCTCATCCGGGTCGATGTACAGCTCCCAGTTCGCGAATATCAAGGTCCCCGATGGCTCACCTCCGCCCACCGGCACCGAGCTCGGAGCGACCGAGGCCGACCCCGATGGACCGATGCCGCACGCAGCCAGGATCGCGGGCAGCGACAGCGCTCCGCCGGCGTACAGGCCGCCGCGACCCGCCTTGCGCAGGAAGCTGCGCCGCGAGATGCGGTCGTCCCGCAGCGCTCGGGCGATGGCTCGCTCCAACCTGGTCCGCTCGTCACTCATCGGTCTCTCCTTCCGGGATATGTGGGTCCCCATCCTTGTGCTCGGCAGCTTCGAGCACGAAGGTGTGCTGTGGCTTCCAAGTGAGCAGGACGCGCTGGCCATCGGCCAACGCCTCAGCGGCTCCGCCCGTCTCCAGATTCTGCGCGTAGACCGTCAGCCTGTGACCGTCCACCGTCTCGACCAAGTATTGCGTGCTGACGCCGATATAGCTCGCGTCCAGGATCGTGCCGCGCAGACGGTTCACTCCCTCGTCGCCATCATCGGCCCCATGCTCATCGACGGCGGTGACGCGCAGCTTCTCGGGCCGAACGCCGACGCGCACCGCGCCGGCTCCGTTCGTCAGATCCGACGGCGCCCGGAGGACTGTGCCGTCCTTCAGCCGCACGCCGGTCATCGCCTCGCCGCGCTCCACAACCTCACCCTCCAGCAGGTTCGAGACGCCCAGGAATCCTGCCACGAACGAGGTCCGCGGGCGCTCGTACAGCTCCTCGGGGTTGCCGAGCTGCTCGATCCGACCCGCGCGCATGACGGCGATCCGGTCGGACATCGTCATCGCCTCTTCCTGGTCGTGGGTGACGTAGATGAATGTGATGCCAACCTCGGTCTGGATCCGCTTCAGCTCCAGCTGCATCTGCTTGCGCAGCTTCAGGTCGAGCGCGCCGAGCGGCTCGTCCAGCAGGAGGACGCGGGGGTGATTGATCAGTGCGCGGGCCAGGGCCACGCGCTGCTGCTGCCCGCCGGACAGCTGTGACGGCTTGCGGGTCTCGTAGCCGGGCAGCTCCACCAGCTCGAGCATGGCGGCCACCCGGGTCTTGATGTCGGCGCCGCTGGCCTTCTTGCGTCGTAGCCCGAAGGCCACGTTCTCGTAGACGTTGAGGTGCGGGAAGAGGGCGTAATTCTGGAAGACGGTATTGACGTCCCGCTTGAACGGCGGCAGGCCGGTGACATCGGCGTCGCCGAGATAGATCGTCCCTGCGGTTGCCTCCTCGAACCCGCCGATCATCCGCAGCGTCGTGGTCTTGCCGCATCCCGACGGCCCGAGCATCGAGAAGAACTCTCCGCGCTCGATCTCCAGCGACAGGTCGTCGACCGCCACGACCTCGTGGAACCGCTTGGTGATGTGGTCAAGCCGGACATCGACGGGAGACGGCAATCGCGGATCCCTCGTGCGGGACGGGAACCAGTTCAGCGACTGGCCGCGCGGGGCAGGTCGGGAGTATAGGACCCTGCCATCCGGCGGTGTCAACGCGCCGGACTGCTAGACTCGCCAGACCGATGGACTTCGCCCTCTCTCCGCAGCATGAAGAGATCCGGCGCACCGTTCGCACCTTCGCCGAGCGTGAGATCGGGCCCGTCGCCGACGAGATGGAGCGCAGCGGCGAGTTCCCGGCCGAGATCATCCGGAAGGCCGCGGAGCTCGGATTCCTGGGCGTTCCGTATCCCGAGTCGGTCGGCGGGACCGGGCTCGACAACGTCGCCTACGCGATCACCATCGAGGAGCTGTCGCGGATCTCGGGCAGCGTCGGCATCATCGTCAGTGCGCACACCAGCCTGGGCTGCGCCCCGCTGTACGCCGCTGGCACGCCCGAGCAGCAGGAGCGCTATCTGCGCCCGCTGGCCAGTGGCGCCAAGCTGGGTGCCTACGGCCTGACGGAGCCGGGCGCCGGGTCCGACTCGCGCGGCACGCGCACCCGCGCTCACCGCGACGGCGACGCGTGGGAGCTGACCGGCGGCAAACGCTTCATCACCAATGCGGGCGTCGCCGACATCTACATCGTCACCGCGGTCACCGACCGCAACGCCGACGAGGGCAAGATCAGCGCCTTCGTCGTCGAGGCGGGGACGCCCGGCTTCTCCATCGGTCGCATGGAGGAGAAGATGGGGCTGCACGCCAGCAACACCGGCGAGCTGATCTTCGACGGCTGCCGCATCCCCGCCGAGAACCTGCTCGGGCCGGAGGGCGAGGGAGATCGGCTCTTCCTACAGACGCTCGACGGGGGTCGCATTGGGATCGGTGCCATGGCCCTGGGCCTGGCCCAGGCGGCCTACGAGGCCGCATCGGCCTATGCGATGAGCCGCGAACAGTTCGGCCGTCCGATCGCCTCCTTCCAGGGGGTGGCCTTCAAGATCGCCGACATGGCCACCCGGATCGATGCCGCACGGCTGCTCGTCTACCGCGCCGCGTGGCTGAAGGATGCTGGCCAGCCGTACTCGACCGAGGCGGCCATGGCCAAGCTGTTCGCGAGCGAGGTGGCGCGCGACGTCACCAACGACGCGGTCCAGGTGCACGGCGGCTACGGCTACATCACCGAATACCGGGTCGAGCGCTACCTGCGCGACGCCAAGCTGACCGAGATCGGCGAGGGGACGAGCGAGATCCAGCGCATGGTCATCGCACGCAACCTGCTGGGCATCCGAGCCATGTAGCAGGAAGGTGGCCGGACCCGGAGGTCCGACCACCTCGACGTGAGCGCGTCAGAGCGGCTCGCGACTGCTACCACTCACACTCGTTGGGTGGATCGGCGGGTTCGCACTCCGCCGTAACGGCGATCTGCTCGATGATCTCGAGCGCACGCTCGGCATCGAGGATCACGGGCGTGC
>JBBDNI010000056.1:0-12413 GCA_040877645.1 Chloroflexota bacterium | reverse complement strand
AGCGGGCGGCTGTTAACCGCTTGGTCGTAGGTTCGAGTCCTACCGCCGGAGCCACCCACGCCTGGCTGGCAGCGGACTAGCTCCCGGCCCTCGGTCGGGTCCGATACCACGCGAGGTAGGCAACCAGCTCATCGCGCTCGTCATCGGTCACATCGGCGAAGAGTGCCGCGCTGATTGCCCCCTTCGCAGGCCGCTGGGGCTCGCCCGGCAGACGATAGCCGGTCATGCGCATGAGCTCCGCGTAGGGGACGCCGAGCGCCTCGCTGAGCTGGTTTAGGACATGCGGTGATGGCTGCTTGACCGAGTTGCCTTCCAGCCGACTGAGGTAGGCCGGCGAAATGGCGGCTGCCCTCGCGGCGACTGCCACCGATAGCCCGCGTACCGCGCGCGCACGTTTGAGCAAGGAACCCATGGAGCCTGGCATGCCCCGATCTCCTACTGTAGGAAGGCAGTCACTACAGTTGACACTAACAGGCCGACCTGCTTAACTGCAAGCGGGTCAGTGGACGCCCGCCACGGACGATCCCGATGAACCCGCTTTCCCGGACGACCTCGCAGTAAAGAGGAGGGTGGATGACCAGCAACGACCCCCCCAATGATCGCCCGATCGGCGAAGAGCCGCCGAGAGCTGTCGAGCCGCAGCCAACCTATGTCGCACCTCAGCCGACGGCCGCCGCGGCGCCCGTAACACCAACCACATACACCCCCGACGTGAAGAGCGCTGACCCCGGCAGAGCCGAGATGGGGCGTCGGGTGACGATCCTCCTCTTCGGGCTGATCCAGCTCGTGATCGGCCTGCGTGTCGTGCTGCTCCTGCTGGATGCGCGCGAGGGGAACGCCATCGTGTCGGGCATCCTGGACGTCAGCCAATTCTTTGTCGGACCGTTCGAGGGCATCCTGAAGACCGACGCTCTGGCGTCCGGCGGGTCGATCCTCGATGTGTCCGCGCTCGTCGCATTGGTCGGCTGGACGGTCCTTGAGCTCGTCGTGATCTGGGCCCTCGGAGTGTTCCGGAGAGGGCCGGCGTCGGCGTAGCAGGGTGGCCCGCCCGTGCGCGGGAGCCTCTCGCGGGCAGGGTGAAAATTGTCCGCAACCAGCTGCGTGTTCGCCTACTGGCGGACCAATCGAAAGGGACGGACAGATGGGATGGGTTGCCTGGATTGTGGTCGGCGCCATTGCTGGCTACCTCGCCAGCAAGCTTGTCGGCAGCAACGAGGGTCTGATCATGATGATCGTGTACGGGATCGTCGGCGGGCTCCTCGGCGGGTGGGTGGCCGCCAACGTATTTAAGATTGGGTCAATGGATCGCATCAGCATCGAGAGCATCCTGATCGCCACGGTTGGAGCGGCCGTGCTCCTCCTGGTCATGAACAAGGCGGGAGGCATGCGCGGTCTGCGCCGAAGTTAGCGTCATCGGACCACGCTGCGAGCTGCCGGCCGCATTGGCCGGCAGCCCTGCGCCCGGGCAGGTGCCTTCGCGGTCAGCCCCGGTGGAACTTCGGCTCGCCTCCTCGCGTCCCGCGATCATGAGAAGCCCACCACGCCACCCGGCTCGGTACGCGGCGCTGATCCTCGCCCTCGCCCTCGTTGCCTGTGCCCCGGCGGGCAGCGGCTCCGGCACGCCGATCACGGCCTCCGAGGCCGTCAGCCTGGTGCTCGCCCAGCAGTCCCGCTTCGCCGGCATCGGGCCGCTCGACGAGAACCTGATCGGCCAGGCAGCCTGGTACGAAGTCGCTGAGGCGAGCGATGGATGGCAGGTTCTGATCCGCATCGGCTGGGGCGACTGCCCGGCCGGCTGCATCAGCCAGCACCGCTGGTCCTACGCCGTCGGGCGCGACGGCAGCATCGAGCTGCTGAGCGAAGATGGCGACCCGATGCCGGACGCCACCGGCGTCCGCGGCGTCGTGACCGCCGGCCCGACCTGTCCGGTCGTGACCGACCCACCCGACCCCGACTGCGCCGACCGCACCGTCGCCGGCGCCGTCCAGGTGGTCAACGACGCCGCCGGCGTCGAAGTGGCGCGTGCGACGGCTGGGGCAGACGGGACCTTCTCAATCGAGCTGGCGCCCGGCGCGTATCGCGTGGTCGCCCAGCCGGTTGAGGGTCTGATGGGGACACCTGCGCCAATCGACCTCCAGGTCGAGGCCGGTCAGCCGATGACCGAGCTGCAGGTCGTGTACGACACCGGGATTCGTTGAGCGCCGCGCCCCGTCGAGGAACCTAGCGGGGCGGCATCTCGAAGTCCGGATCGACGGGTGCCGTCGGGCCCACGTTGTTGAGGGTGGGGAGCAGGATCCAGCTCATGACCCCCATCGCGCCGGCGAAGACGAGCAGGAGCACCGAGCCCGCCGGTTCGCCCGTCCAGAACAGGTAGACCAGCCCGACCACGGCGACCAGCCCCGGGAAGGCGAGGTAGCGCATCACGATGGCCCGGATGATAGCCGACCGATGGACCCCGTCGCGATCCCGCCGGCCGCGGAATATCTGCGCAATTCTATGACCTAGGCTATCCAGCCGCAGTCTGTCCTGGCCACGGCGCGCTGCTCCCCGGGCCGCACGCCCGTCGCTGGGTCATTGGCGCGGACCAGCGGTCGAGCGCCTACCAACTCGTCGCTCGCGGCCAGCGTCGCGCGTCGGACTGCGGGGTCGGTGACCGGCGCCTCGCCCTCGGAGAGGTCCGGCACCGCCGTTCGCGGGCCGCGGATGGGCGGTGCGGCTGACCCCGGGCGAGCGGTGATCAGCGTGCCGTCGGGATACGCCAGCCACAGGCCGCGCATCCGCGCCACGAAGTGCTCCGGCATGCCGGGAACCAGCAGGTCGACCTGGCCGCTGCCGCTGCGCCGATAGCCGCGCGGCCGCTCATCGGCCCGGACCCGGTCGACGAACGAGCGCTCCAGCAGCTCGCTGACGGCGATGGCGATCGCTTCGGGTGCGTCGACACTGGTCTGCCCGTCGCGGAAGGTGGCCGTGCCGACGACCGTTTCGCCGTCCCGGCCCTGCTCGCTGCGGAGCAGGTCGTAGACGATCGTGTCCTCGGTTCGCAGCCGGGCGACGGGGTCGATCACGGCCGCAGGATAGCTGATGCATCCCGGCCGACGGGGCGCGGCGATGCAGGACGGAATGGGGGATGGCTTGGGTAGAATCGGCCCGCCAGCAACACATGGAGGACGCGGGTGAGCGCGACCGAGGAGCGAGGCTACCGGTCGATGGTGGAGGCCCAGGGCGACCAGCAGATCGACACCTGGGCGGCCGACCTGTTCATCGACTTTGCGAAGCGCAAGGGGGTGGGCACCGCGATCGCGGCCTTCTGCCGCGTCGCCGGCCTGGATGACCGCGGCTTCCAGCGCGCCTTCCTGGTGGGAGGCGGACCGGACCACGTGGTCGGCATCGACACGGCCGGGGCCCTCGCGGCGCCGATCTTCGAGCTGCCGCGCGCGGTTGCTGGTCTGCGGCGCATCGACCCGAACGCCCGGCGCAAGCTGGTCGACTTCCTCGTCGGCCAGCGCGAGGTGATGAGCTACACCCCCTGACCGCGGGGGTTACCCCTCGCGCGTCGCCCGGATGATCGCAATCGCGTTCTCGAGCTTGAGCTTGGTGACGGTGAGGTAGCGGGCCAGGTTGTCCCGGTTGGTGTCCGGGATCTCCTCGATCAGCTCGCGCCGGCTGAGGATCTCAACCAGCTCGTCGACCGCCCCGGCCAGCCGCACGCGGTTGTTGACGAGCGCGTCGTCGGTCGCCCTCGCCGCCGCGACCTGTCCGGCCACCGTGCGTGCCCGTCGCTTCGGCTTCGCGCCATCGGCGGCCCCCTTCGGGTCGCTGCCGGTGAGGGCGCGCAGCTTTGCAAGCGTCAGCTCGCCCGCCGCCACCCGTTTGGCGAGCCGGCGCCGGGTCCGCTCGTCGCGGACCTTCATCAGCTCATAGGCATGGCTGATCGTGTCTTTGCGCACGGACACCAGGTCGCGGATCTCGGGCGGGGCATCGGCCAGCCGCATCCGGTTCTCGATGTAGCCCTTGTCCTTGCCGATCTTCTGGGCAAGCTGCCGAACCGAGTAACCCAGGTCCGTCATCTTGCGGAACATCGACGCCTCCTCGAGCGGGGAGACGTCCTCCCGCTGGAGGTTCTCGATGATCGACACCTCCAGCGCGGTCTCGTCGTCGAATTCGACCACGATGGCCGGAATCGAATCCCGCTGCGCCATGCGCGACGCTCGCCACCGCCGCTCGCCGGCGATCAGCTCGTACTGGCCGCCGACCGGGCGGACGAGGATTGGCTGCAGCACGCCGTGCTCGCGAATCGAGTCGGCCAGCTCGGTGAGCGAGTCCTCCTCATACGAGAGCCGCGGCTGGGCGGGATTCGGGAGGATGCGCGAGGTCGGAACCTCGCGGATCTGCGCCTGCCTGGCGCGGGACTCGATGAGCGACACGATCCCCGGTGCCAGGTCGGTGGCCTGCGCCTCGTCGAAGAGACGGTGGATGTTCTCGCTGAAAGCCGGTCGCTTGCTAGCCAAGTTCGATCACCTCGCGGGCCAGCTCCCGGAACGCACGCGCGGCGGCTGAATGGGTCGCGTACTCGGTGACTGGCTTCCCGGTGAGCGGCGCCTCACCGAGCTTCACGGTCTGCTTGATCATGGTGTTGAAGACGCGGTGGTCGCCCAGCTCTCGCAGGTTCTGCAGCATCTCGCGCGCGAGAACGGTGCGCCCGTCGTAGAAGGTGGCCAGCAGGCCCAGGATCTCGAGGTCGTGGTTAAGCTTGATCTTGATGGTGTTGATCACCTTGATCAGGGCGGTCAGGCCCTTGATCGCGTAGAACTGGGTCTGCACCGGGATGATGACCCGCGAGCTCGCCACCAGCGCGTTGATGGTCAGCAGGCCGAGCGTCGGCGGCGAGTCGATGATCACCACGTCGTACTGGCGATCGGCCCATGCAGAGAGCGCGTCGCGCAGGACCATCTCGCGTCCGATGGCGGTGAACAGCTCCACCTCGGTGGAGGCCAGCTCGAGCGTTGCGGGAGCGACGGCGAGGCCGGGCATGTCCGTCTGGCGCACGATCTCGTCGAGCGGCACGCGGTCCTCGGACAGGACATCGGCCATCGAATGATGGACGTCCGAGAGGCTGATCCCGAGGCCGACAGTCAGGTTCGCCTGTGGGTCCATGTCAACGCAGAGGACCCGATAGCCGAGCTCGGCCAACGCGCCTCCGAGGTTGATCGAGGCGGTCGTCTTTCCGACGCCGCCCTTCTGATTCGCAATCGAGATTACTTTGGTCACGATGTCACCTTGCAGCGCCCTCGGGGTGGATTGTTGGTCGCGACCGCGACCCGTCGATGATACCCGCGGGCATCCGTCTGCGACCATCGGAGTTATCCACAAGCTGGCCGGATGTCGATGTCTTTGTGCAAAGACGAGCCTCTATACTCGAAGTTGTCCACCATTCATCGGGCCCATAGCTCAGTGGTCAGAGCATCCGGCTCATAACCGGCGGGTCGCAGGTTCGATCCCTGCTGGGCCCACCACCAGCGCGGAGGACGCCCGTGGCGACGGCCGACAAACTCGCTCACCTGCGCAGATTGCGCGAGGAGGCGAAGCTCGGTGGCGGGGAGCGACGCATCGCCCAGCAGCACGAACGCAGCAAGCTGACAGCGCGTGAGCGACTCGAGCTGCTCCTGGACGAGGGCTCGTTCAGCGAGCTCGACGCCCTGGTGACGCATCGGGCGACCGACTTCGGCCTGGACGAGGAGCGCTACCTCGGGGACGGCGTGGTCAGCGGGCATGGCACCATCGACGGGCGACTCGCCTTCGTCTACGCCCAGGACTTCACCGTCTTCGGTGGATCGCTGTCCGAGGCGCACGCCGAGAAGATCTGCAAGGTGATGGACCTGGCCATGGCCAGCGGCGCGCCGATCATCGGTCTCTCGGACTCCGGCGGCGCGAGGATCCAGGAGGGTGTCGCGTCGCTGGGCGGTTACGCGGAGATCTTTCTGCGCAACACGCTGGCGTCCGGCGTCGTGCCGCAGATCTCGGTCGTGATGGGGCCGTGCGCCGGTGGCGCCGTCTACTCTCCGGCGATCACCGATTTCACGATCATGGTCGAGGGGAGCAGCTACATGTTCGTGACCGGGCCGACCGTCGTGAAAACCGTGACGCACGAGGAGATCGATTTCGAGGGCCTCGGTGGCGCGCGCGTCCACAACGAGAAGAGCGGCGTCGCGCAGTTCCTGGCACCCGGCGAGCCGCAGGCGCTGGCGCTGACCCGCCGCCTCCTGGGTTACATGCCGCAGAACAACGTAGACGCGCCGCCGGCGGCAGGTGACTGGATGCAACCCGCGGTCGATGGCGATGCCATGGATGCGCTGATTCCGGATTCCGCGCAGCGGTCGTACGACATGCATGTCGCGATCAGGGGGATCGTTGATGACGAATCATTCACCGAGGTCCACGAGCACTTCGCGCGCAACGTGATCTGCGGATTCGCGCGCGTCGAAGGACGGCCGGTCGGGATCGTCGCGCAACAGCCGGAGGTGCTCGCCGGAGTGCTGGACATCGACGCGTCCGACAAGGCGGCGCGCTTCGTCCGATTCTGCGACTGCTTCAACATCCCGTTGGTCACCCTGGTCGATGTCCCAGGATTCCTGCCGGGCGTCGAGCAGGAGCATGGCGGGATCATCCGGCACGGCGCGAAGCTGCTGTACGCCTATTGCGAGGCCACGGTGCCGAAGTTGACGGTCATCACTCGCAAGGCGTATGGCGGCGCGTACGACGTCATGAGCAGCAAGCATGTGCGCGGCGACCTGAACTTTGCGTGGCCGACGGCTGAAATTGCGGTGATGGGCGTGGAGGGCGCCGTCAACATCATCTTCCGCGACCGCATCGCCGACGCGGACGCGCCCGACGAAGAGCGGGCTCGCCTGGTGGCCGAGTACGAGGAGCGATTCGCGAATCCGTACGTCGCCGCCAGCCGCGGCTACGTCGACGAAGTGATCCTCCCGTCCGAGACGCGCGAGCGCGTGGCTCGCGGACTGGCGATGCTTTCGGGAAAGCGCCAATCAGTTCCCGCTCGGAAGCATGGCAACATCCCGCTCTGACCCGGATCCGTCTTTGCGCAAAGACGGCGGCCAGACCGATCCACCCGGCCCGCCGTTTCGACGCATCCTGATCGCCAACCGGGGCGAGATCGCGGTCCGCATCATTCGCGCCTGCCGCGAGATGGGCATCTCGCCGGTCGCCGTCTACAGCGACGCGGATGCGCATGCGATGCACGTGGCGATGGCGGACCGCGCCGAGCGGATCGGGCCACCTGCGCCAGCGAGTTCCTACCTGTCGATCGACGCCATCGTCGATGCCGCCCGTCGGTCCGGGGCCGATGCGATCCACCCCGGTTACGGCTTCCTCTCCGAGAACGCGGCCTTTGCCCGCGCGGTCGCGGCCTCCGGGCTCGTCTTCATCGGTCCGCCGGTTGCCACCCTCGAGGCGCTCGGCGACAAGCTGGCCGCTCGCCGCTCGGTTGGAGCGGCAGGGGTCCCCATCGTTCCGGGCCTCCTCGTCCCGCTCATGCCGACGGAGGACGGCGGGGCTCCCACCGAGCTGGGTGAGATCCGCTTCCCGGCGCTCCTCAAGGCGGCGGCCGGCGGAGGCGGCCGCGGCATGCGCCGCGTCGACGCGCCCGAGCAGATCGGTCCTGCCCTGGCCAGCGCCGGGCGAGAGGCGATGGCGGCATTTGGAGACGGGACGATCTATCTCGAGCAGCTCGTCGCGCCCGCCAGGCACGTCGAGGTCCAGCTGCTCGGCGACCAGCATGGCGGGCTGGCCATCCTTGGCGAGCGAGAGTGCAGCGTCCAGCGGCGCCACCAGAAGCTGGTCGAAGAGTCGCCCTCGCCGGCCGTCACGCCGCGGATCCGCGAGCAGCTGGCGGAGAGTGCTCGTCGCGTCGCAGGGACGGTCGCCTTCCACAGCGCCGCCACCGTCGAGTTCCTGCTGGACGCCGATGGGAATCATTACTTCCTCGAGATGAATACCCGGCTCCAGGTCGAGCACGGGGTGACGGAGCTGGTGACGGGCGTCGACCTGGTCGCCTGGCAGATCCGCGTGGCGGCGGGGGAGCGGCTCTCCGCCGCCGTCCTCGGCGCTGCCCTGCGCGGGCACGCCATCGAGGCGCGCCTCTACGCCGAGGACCCGCACCACGACTTCGCCCCCGTCGCCGGGACGGTGACGGGCTGGCGCATGCCGGACGGCGACGGCGTCCGCGTCGATGCCGGGATCGCGGCCGACACCGTGCTGCCGGTCGAGTACGACCCGCTGCTGGCCAAGCTGATGGTCCACGCCCCCAGCCGCCCCGAGGCGATCGCCCAGCTGCGCCGCGCCCTCGACGAAACGTTGATCGGCGGGGTGCAGACCGACCTGTCATTCCTGCGCTGGCTCGTCGACGACCCGACCTTCGTCGAGGGTGCCTACGACACCGACATCGTCGCCCAGCGCTGGGGCCGTGGCCCTGACCTCGGCGAGGAAGAGCGATCGCTGGCAGCGCTGGCGGCCGGCGAGGCTCGTCGCCAGGCCGTCCTCGATGTCCCGAGAGGCCCCGAACCGCCGGCGCCAGGCGAGCGGGCGTGGGCCGTGACGGGCCGGCGTGAGGCGGTAATGCGGCGGCGGCCCCGGTGAGCGAGCTCGAGTTCAGCATCGACGGCGAGCCGGCGACGCCGATCACGGGCTGGTCCCTCTCGTGGGTCGACCGCAGCGCCGGCTTCGCCCAGCTCACCGACGGCACCGAGTCGATCAGCTGCCTGGTCGAGGGAGCGGGCAGCGAGTGGGTGGTGACGCTCCGCGGCCGCCGCATCCCGGTCACCGCGCGGACCTGGCGGGAACGGGTCCTCGCCGAGGCGGAGTCGTCGGCGGCCCGGCACGCCGGGCCTGCCGAGGTACAGGCGACCCTGCCGGGGCTGGTGGTCGCGGTCGCGGTCAGGGACGGGGATGAGGTAGCCGAGGGGGCGACGCTGCTGACCATCGAGGCCATGAAGATGCAGAACGAGGTCCGCTCGCCACGTGCCGGGAGGGTCGCGGCGGTGACGGTCGCCCCCGGCCAGACAGTCTCGGCTGGGGCACCGCTGTTGCGGATCGAGTAGGTGGTCTCGCCGGCGGGCACCGGTACAATCGGCCGTCATGAGCGACCCTGACCGCGCTGCGCCGCCTCCGCATCGGTCCACGTCGGGGATCGAGATCAAGACCATGTACGGCCCGAAGGACGGTGCAGGCGCCGATCAGGCCGCGATCGGGGAGCCGGGGGCCTTCCCGTTCACCCGGGGGATCCACCCCGACGGGTACCGCGGCCGTCCATGGACGATGCGCCAGTACGCGGGGTTCGGCTCGGCCGACGAGACGAACGAGCGGTTCCGGTACCTGCTCGCCGGCGGCCAGACAGGCCTGTCGGTGGCCTTCGACCTCCCGACCCAGATGGGCTATGACAGCGACGACCCGATGGCCATCGGCGAGGTGGGGCGCGTGGGCGTGCCGATCGACAGCATCGTCGACATGGAGGACCTCTTCGCCGGCATCCCGCTGCAGTCGGTCAGCACCTCCATGACCATCAACGCCACGGCGGCCATCCTGCTGGCCCTGTACGAGACGCTCGCCCGTCGCCAGGGAGCCGACCTCGCGACCCTGCGTGGCACGATCCAGAACGACATCCTCAAGGAGTACATCGCGCGCGGTACCTATATCTACCCGCCGGTGCCGTCGATGCGGCTGGTAACCGACACCTTCGCCTACTGCCGCACTGAGCTGCCGGCGTGGAACACGATCAGCATCAGCGGCTACCACATGCGCGAGGCGGGCGCGACCGCGGTCCAGGAGGTCGCTTTCACCATCGCCGATGCGATCGCCTACGCCGATGCGGCGGTCGCCGCGGGCCTCGCCTTCGATGACTTCGCGCCGCGCCTCTCTTTCTTCTTCGCCTCCCACAACGACCTGTTCGAAGAGGTCGCCAAGTTCCGCGCCGCACGCCGCCTGTGGGCGCACATCGCGCAGGAGCGGTTCGGGGCGCTGGACGAGCGGAGCATGGCGATGCGCTTCCATGCTCAGACCGGCGGCAGCACGCTGACCGCCCAGCAACCGGAGACGAACATCGTGCGGACCACGGTCCAGGCCCTCGCCGCGGTCCTCGGTGGGGCGCAAAGCCTGCACACCAACGCCTCGGACGAGGCGCTCGGCCTGCCGACCCCGGCGACGGCGCGCCTGGCCCTGCGAACGCAGCAGATCCTGGCCTACGAATCGGGGATGCGCGCGCCGGTCGACCCGCTGGGAGGCGCGTGGTACGTCGAGGCCCTGACCGACGAGATCGAGGAGCGCGCCCGCGCCGAGCTGGCGGAGATCGACCGACGCGGCGGAACCCTGGCGGCCCTGGAGGCCGGCTATCAGCAAGCTGCTATCGCCGACGCAGCCTACGAGGCGCAGCGGGAAATCGAGACGGGTGAGCGGACCGTGGTCGGGGTCAACGAGTTCGTCGAGGCGGGGGATGAGCAGCGCCCACAGCCGCAGTCGATCGATCCGGCGGCCGAGGAGCGGCAGGCTGCGCGTACCCGCGCCGTGCGGGCCGGGCGCGACGCAGCCCGGGCAGGCGAGACCATGCAGGCACTCGGCGCGGCGGCAGCCGGCACCGAGAACGTCTTGCCGCGCATCCGCGCTTGTGTCGAGGCCCAGGTCACCCTTGGCGAGATCAGCGGCACGCTGCGGGGCGTGTGGGGGGAGCATCAGCCGTGACGGTTGGACCGATCGATCACGTCGCCGTGGTGGTGCGCTCGATCGACGAGGCGCTGCCTCGCTATCGGGCCCTCTTCGGCTGGCAGCCGGCCGACGCGCCGCGCATCTTCGCCTCGCAGCGGGTCCGCCTCTGTTTCCTGCCGACCGGGCCCGAGCCGGCGGCGCGGATCGAGCTGGTCGAGCCGATTGACGACGACAGCGGGGTGGCCAGGTTCCTGGCCGGGCGCGGCGAGGGGCTGCACCACGTCTGCCTGCACAGCGATGACCTGCCTGCCGACCTTGCCGCGCTCGCGGCGGCCGAGGCGATCCTCATCGACGAGCAGCCTCGTCCCGGCGCCCATGGCGAGGTGGCCTTCATCCACCCAAGCACCCTCAACGGCGTACTGTGGGAGCTCCTCTCCGTCCGCGAGGAAACCTAGCGGACGCCAGCCTCGCGCAGCAACGCGGGGATCTGCGACGGTGAGTCCGCCACCCGGATGCCGGCATCCTGCAGCGCCTGCCGCTTCGACTCGGCTGTTCCGGCGCCCCCCGAGATGATCGCTCCGGCATGCCCCATCCGGCGCCCGGGTGGAGCCGTTCGGCCGGCGATGAATGCGGCCATCGGCTTGCGAACCTCGCGAGCGCAGAAGGCCGCGGCGCGCTCCTCCTCGTCGCCGCCGATCTCGCCGATCAGGACGATCGCCTCGGTCTGGGGGTCGGCGTTGAACATCCCGAGCACGTCGACGAAGCTGGTCCCCACGATCGGGTCGCCGCCGATACCGACGCAGGTCGTCTGGCCGACCCCGGCATCGGTCATGGCCTGGACCACCTCGTAGGTCAGCGTCCCGGAGCGGCTGACCAGGCCAACCGGCCCGGGACGGTGGATGTTGCCGGGGATGATGCCGACCTTGGCCTCGCCGACGGTGGTCGCGCCCGGGCAGTTGGGGCCGATCAGCCGGACGCCCTTCGCCTTCAGCACCGCGTGGACGCGCAGCATCTCGAGCGCAGGCACGCCCTCGGTGATGCACACCACCAGGGCCAGCCCGGCGTCAGCCGCCTCGAGCATCGCGTCCGGGGCGAACGCAGCGGGAACGAAGACGCACGAGGCATTCGCGCCGGTCGCCGCGACCGCGTCGACGACGGTGTCATACACCGGGACCCGCCCGTCCAGGGCGGTCTGGCCGCCCTTGCCCGGCGTCACGCCCGCCACGATCTGGGTTCCGTACTCGAGCATCGCCGCCGAGTGGAACTCGCCCTCGCGGCCGGTCACGCCCTGGACCAGGAGACGGGTATCGCGCCCCACCAGGATGCTCACGCCGAAGCTCCACGCACCGCCGCCACCGCCTTGGCCGCCGCGTCGTCCAGGCTATCGGCGGTGATCAGGCTGGCGGCGCGCAGGATCTCGGCGGCCTCGGCGGCGTTGGTGCCCACGATGCGCACGACCATCGGCACCTGCCGGCTGAGCGTGGCCCGGGCCTCCACGATCCCGTGTGCCACCTCGTCGCCGCGGGTGATGCCGCCGAAGATGTTGACCAGGATGGCCTGGACCGACGGGTCGTCCAGGATGATCCGAAAGGCCGCGGCGACGCGATCAGCCTTCGCTCCGCCGCCGATATCCAGGAAGTTGGCCGGCTCGCCGCCGGCGCGCTTGACGAGGTCCATGGTGGTCATCGCCAGGCCTGCGCCGT
>JBBDNI010000055.1:0-12657 GCA_040877645.1 Chloroflexota bacterium | reverse complement strand
AAGCTGACGTAGTCGCGCAGCCAGGTGAGGGGAACCCGCATCTGCCTACCTCCCCGCCGAGAACTGCGAGAGGAAACGCAGGTCGCCGCCCATCAGCAGTCGCAGGTCGCGGATGCCGTGGCGCAGCAGCGTGATCCGATCAAGTCCCATGCCAAAGGCGTAGCCCTGGTACACATCGGGATCGATCCCGCCGGCGCGCAGGACCACCGGATGCACCATGCCGGCGCCAAGGATCGTCATCCACCCCGTACGGCCGCAGGCCGGGCAGCCGTCCCCGCCACAGACCAGGCAGGCGACATCGAAGGCGACGCTCGGCTCGGTGAACGGGTAGTAGCCCGGCCGGAAGCGCGTCTGCGTGCCTTCCCCGTAGAGGGCCCGGGCGAACTCCTCGAGCATGCCCTTCAGGTCAGCCAGGCTGGTGTCGTGGTCAACCACCAGCCCCTCGACCTGGAAGAACTCGAAGTTGCGGCTGGCGTCGACCGCCTCGTACCGATAGCAGCGCCCGGGTGTAACGACGCGGATCGGAGGCTGCAGGGCCCGCATGGCGCGAATCTGCACCGGGCTGGTGTGGGTGCGCAGGATCGTGCCGTCCTCGGCGGGCCGAGGCGGATCGCTCCCCGGCTCGGCCACGTAGAACGTGTCCCACAGATCGCGCGACGGGTGGTCGGGCGGGATGTTGAGCGCCTCGAAGTTCATCGCGTCTGTCTCGATCTCCGGCCCCTCGAAGACCTCGAACCCGAAGGCATGCATGATCTCGCGCAGGTCGCGTTCGACGGTCATGGTCGGATGCAGGTGACCGATGCGCCACGGCCGGCCGGGCCCGCTCATGTCGACCGTCTCGGCTGCGAGGCGCGCATCGTCGGCTCCGCCCGCGAGGGCGTCGCGCCGAACGCGGATCGCCTCCTCAACCTCACCGCGAATCGTGTTCGCGAGTTTGCCAACGGCCGGCCGGTCAGACGCGTCCACGTCTCCCAGGCTTCGCAGCAGCACGGTCAGTTCGCCCGCGCGACCGAGGAGGGTTGCTCGAGCGGCGTCGAGCGCCGCGACATCCGCCGCCGCGGCCACGCGGTGGAGGGCATCGGTCCTGAGCTGCCGGAGGCGGTCTTCGAGGTTGTTCATCAACCCGGCAACCTTCCGCTCGGTGCGATTCGCGTGCGAATGTGATCCCGCATGAGGAGCCGATATCCAGCATTGTCATTCCCAGGAGAATCGGAGCGTGGTGAAATGGCCACCGGTGCTGCATCACATTCATAGGTGAATGCACCCGCCGAGACGGCGGACGGGGGCGCCAGGGTCGCGAGGCTCGAACGGTGCTTGTCTGTCATCCGGTTGGGCAGATCATCGGGGAAAAGAAACGACCCCGCTCCGTTCTTTCGGAGCAGGGCCGACGATGCCGGCATCAGTTGGATGCCGGCTAGCCGCTAAACGAGGCTCGTGCCATCTCGACCATCTTGCCGAAGGCAACCGTGTCGCGGATCGCCAGGTCGGCGAGCATCTTGCGGTCGACCTCGACACCGGCCGACTTCAGCCCGGCGATGAAGCGGCCGTACGGCAGGCCGTGCTGGCGGCTGGCGGCGTTGATGCGCTCGATCCACAGCCGTCGCATGTCGCGCTTGCGGTCGCGCCGATCGCGGTAGGCATACACCAGCGCGTGGAAGAGCGCCTCGCGCGCCGGCCGGATCAGCTTCGAGCGCGTGCCGCGCCGGCCCTCCGCCTGGGCGAGGAGCCGCTTGTGTCGCCTGTGCGCGGGGACGCCGCGCTTCACTCGGGGCATCGGTCAGCCTCTACGCGTATGGGAGCAGCCGGCCGAGCTGCTTCTCGTGGACGGGATCGACGCCGGTCTTGCCGGCATACCGGCGCTTGCGGCTGCTCGACTTGATCTCGAGGTGATGGCCGCTGCCGGCCTTCGGTCGGACCCACTTGCCCGAGCCCGTCTTCTTATAGCGCTTGGCCGTTCCCTTGTGGGTCTTCATCTTTGGCATCGTGGATCTGCTCCGTTGGCTCTGGCTCGACCGTCGCGGTCGGGGCCATGCCCTTGGCGGCGAGCGCCTCGCCGATGGTCTCGCCGTTCGTGGCCGCGGGGATGACCCCGTCAGTCGGTTCGGCCCTGTCGCTCTTCTTCTCGACCCGCTTCTCGTGCGGGGCCATGACGATGAACATGTTGCGGCCTTCGAGGAGCGGCGGCCGTTCCACCACTCCGTGCTCGGTAAGCATCTCGGCCGCCCGATCGAGGAGGTCACGCCCCAGGTTGGCGTGGCTCATCTCTCGTCCCCGGAACTGGACGGTGACCTTCACACGATCGCCGTCTTCCAAGAACTCCCCCGCCCGTCGCGTCTTCGTCCGCAGGTCGTGAACGTCGATCTTGACCCGCAGCCGGATCTCCTTGAAGGTCTGAGACTTCTGCTTTCGCTTCGCCTCACGTTCGCGCTTCTGGAGCTCGTACTTGTACTGCCCGTAGTCGAGGATCCGGCAGACCGGCGGGACGGCGGCGGGGGCAACCTCCACGAGGTCGAGTCCCTTTTCCTGGGCCAGTGCCAGGGCTTCCGTGGTTGGCAGAACGCCGAGCTGTTGTCCCTCATCGTCGATGACCCGAACCTCGCGGATTCGGATCATGTCGTTGATTCGGAGATCCTTCGCTATGAGTGCCGCTCCTTCAACAAATGAGCCACCGTCCGATCGGGACGCGTGGCCCACACCGATGCGCAAACGCCGGCCGACTATACACCGATGCCCGTTGAGGGGTCAACGAGCGCCTCACCCCGACCCTCACCCCGGATAGTTGAACAAGACCGCCACCTGGCGGCCGTCCGGGTCAGTGACCCGGAATGAGCGCATCCCCTCATACCGGTCGCCGGCGGGCGGTCCGAGCAGGGCGAATCCGCGCTGGCCCAGCTCCTGCGCCCAGGCGTCCACCTCCGCAGCCGTGTCGACCCGGAAGCCGATCTGCATCCCGTCGCGCGCCGGCCGCTCGGCGCGGCGGAAGCTAAGCTCGAAGCCGCCGAGCTCCAGGTCGACGCCGCCATCGTCGGCGGCGCGGCGGCGGAAGCCAAAGGCCGATTCGTAGAACTCCGCCACGCGGGAAGGATCGGTGGAAGCCAGGGCGAGCTGGCCGACACCGCGCATCTTCCTCAGGTCGTCTCCTCCGCGTAGGGCCACAGCTCGCGGCGCTCGACGCGGCCGGCCAGATCCTCGACGAACGCGGCCAGCGGAACGCCCTGGGACGACTCGCCGGTCCGCAGGCGAGGCGAGACGGCACGCGCCTCCTGGTCGCGGTCCCCCACCACCAGCATCACCGGCACCTTCTGCTCCTGCGCGTCGCGCAGCTTGGCCTGCATCCGCTCCGATCGGTCGTCGACCTCGGCGCGCAGGCCGGCCGCAAGCAACGAATCACGGACCTCGCCGGCGTAGGCCGCGTGGCGATCCGCGATCGGGATGACCATCGCCTGCACCGGCGCCAACCAGGCCGGGAAGGCGCCGGCGAAGTGCTCGGTGATGACGCCGATGAACCGTTCGAAGCTGCCGTAGATCGCGTAATGCACGACGACCGGCCGCTCGAAGCCGCCATCGGCGGCCCGGTATTCGAGGTCGAAGCGCTGCGGCAGCTGGTAGTCGAGCTGGACGGTGGCCATCTGCCATTCACGGCCGAGCGCATCGGCGATGAAGATGTCGATCTTGGGCGCGTAGAACGCCGCACCGCCCGGATCCATGGTGTACGTCAGCTTGCCCGCCTCGAGGGCCGTCTTCAAGCGCCCCTCGGCACGGTCCCAGAACTCGTCCGATCCGAGCCGCTTCTCCGGCCTGGTGGCGAGCTTGAAGGTCGGCGTGAATCCGAACGGCGCGTACTGCTTCTGGACCAGGTCCAGGGCAAGCCGCAGCTCGTCGTCGACCTGGTCGTCGCGGCAGATGACGTGGCTGTCGTCCTGGGTCAGCTGCCGCACGCGGAACATGCCGGCCAGGGCGCCCGTTCGCTCGCGACGAAAGAGCCACGAGTAGTCGGCGAGGCGCATCGGCAGGTCGCGGTAGGAGCGCAGCTGGGTCTTGTAGATGAGCATCGATTCCGGGCAGTTCATCGGCTTCAGACCGGAGATGTGGTCGGCGTCGTCCAGGACGAACATGTTGTCCTGGTACAGGTCCCAGTGGCCCGAGGTCTCCCACATCTCCTTCCGCACGACCGCGGGCGTACGGACCTCGACGAAGCCACCCTCGCGACGCACCTCGAGCGACCACGCTTCCAGGGCACGCCACAGAGCCATGCCGCGCGGATGCCAGAACGGCGAGGCGGGCGATTCTGGATGGAAGCTGAAGAGGTCCAGGTCGCGGCCCACCTTGCGGTGGTCGCGCTTCTTCGCCTCCTCGACCCGCCACAGGTACTGGTCGAGCTCCTCCTGCGTCTCCCACACCGTGCCGTAGATACGCTGCAGCATCGGCCGCTTCTCGTCGCCGCGCCAGTAGGCGCCCGCCGAGCTGAGCAGCTTGAATGGACCGATCCGCCCGGTGGTGTCCAGGTGCGGGCCGCGGCACAGGTCGTCGAACGACCCGTGGCGGTAGAAGCTGACCACGGCGGCCTGCTCGTCGCTGAGGTCGCGGATGATCTCGGCCTTGTACTCCTGCCCGGCTGCGCTGACCTCCTCGAGCGCCTGGGCGCGGCTGAGCTCGCGACGCTCGAAGGGCAGGTCCGCGGCCACCTGCTCCCGCATGCGAGTCTCGATCGCCTCGAGGTCGGCAGGGGTCAGCGCGCGCGGCAGGTCGAAGTCGTAGTAGAAGCCGTCGCGGATGGCTGGCCCGATCCCCAGCCTGGCTTCCGGGAAGAGGTCGAGGGCGGAGGAGGCCATGACATGCGCCGCCGAGTGGCGCATCGTGTCGAGACGGTCGTGCGCGCTGGCGTCGAGCAGCTCGTCAGCCGCCGATCTGACCTCGTCGCCCTCGATTGCCACCCGTCGTCCTCCTCGCGCCGCAAGCCGATCCTGCGCGCTGCGAAGGGTAGCGTATCGGCTAGACCGGCTTGAATGCCTCGAAGGGCTGGCGGCAATCGGCGCAGTGGTAGATGGCCCGGCACAGCGTCGGGCCGAAGGGATTCTCCAGCGTCGTGTTGCGCGAGGCGCAGTACGGGCAGGTTGCGATTGGTAGCGCGGTCAGCAGCTCGCCGCTGAAGACGGAGCCCGAGCCGATGGTGACCGGCGGCGCGAAGCCGCTGCTGCGCAGCGCCTCGCGACCGGCCGGCGTGATCCGGTCGGAGGTCCACGGCTCGGCGAAGCTGAGGTGCACGACCACCTCATCGGCCAGCTCAAGGGCGCCAAGGCGCTCCGTGATCTGTTCGCGCATCACCTCGATCGCCGGGCATCCGACGAAGGTCGGCATCAGCTCGACGGTCAGCCGCTCAGCCCCATCAGGCCGCTCGGCGAAGGCGACGCCACCGATCACGCCCAGGTCGACGAGGCTGATGGCCGGGATCTCCGGGTCGGACAGCTCGGCCAGGGCCGCCCACACGGCGGCTTCACGCGACAGGGCGACGGCTACCACGTGGCGCCCTCCTCGGAGCGAGCCACCATCGTGAACTCGGCATGCAGCCAGGCGAACTCGTCGGTGCGCTGGGTCCGGCCATCGGCTCCGGGACTGCCAGGCGTGGTTGGAACGGGCAGGTGCGCCGCCTCGAGGCGCGGTCCGATCCGCTCCAGCCAACGAGCCCGCATCACTTCGAGCGTGTCGGGCAGGATCCGGGCGTCAACCAGGCGGCCCTCGCCGGCAAGCGGCGCGAAGACCGTCTGAGCGTCCGGCCAGAGGCGTTCGATCCCGGCCGCCAGCCGCGCGTGCGACTCGTCGCCGCCCTCCGACAGGCGCTTGAGCCACAGGTCGAAATGGAGGATATGGTAGGTCTCCTCGCGTCGCATCTTGACCGCCAGGTCGGCGAGCGGCTGGTACGACGACGCGGCCAGCGACTCGAGCCGCACCGCATCAGCGTGCTCGTACAGGAACCGGCGGGCGATGGTGAAGGCCCAGTCGCTGCGGGCGTGGTTCATCAGGGCCGCGTGTCGATACCCCTCCGGCGGTCGGCCGAAGGCGATCCGGTCGGCGTCGCCACCGGTCACCTCGGCCAGCAGCTCGTACAGCGCCCTCGCATGGCCGATCTCGTCCTGGCTGACCGAGCTCATCGCCACGTCCTCCTCCAGGATCGGCGCGATGCCGGTCCACTCGGAGTCCCAGAAGCCGAGCACGAACTCGTCGTCGGCCATCGCCAGCAGCAGCTCGGCCAAGGCGTCGCGAGTGGTGGCATCCAGCGTGCTCACTCGGCAACCTCGTCGGTCGGCGGGCTGCCGGCGCGCTCCCGGGCGGCCTCCAGCTTGTGCTTGATCAGAAACCCGCCCGGGCGCTTGAAGGAGCGGTCGAAGGGCGGCTTGAGGAGGTCGGGGTCATCGAGCTCGGTGATCGCGTCGCGCGGCACGATCCACAGCCGCTCGCTCTCCTGCCGCCGCCCGTAGAACTCGCGGGCGTAGTGCGTGGCCAGCTCCTCGTCGGGCGCGTTGACGGAGCCGCCGTGGATCATCGGATCACCTGCGGCCTCCTGGCGGAAGACCTCCCAGACTCGGTCGCGCGGTGGAGTCACGATCGAAGCGTACCGCGCGCATGGCTGTTGCGCACGGTGGCGGAAGGTCCATGTCGCCAGATCGCAACCAGGTTGGCGTTAGGCGGGAAAGGGAAGCCGCGAGGCCGCGGGGGAGCCACCTCGCACGCTCGGACCAAAGGCCGGCGGTCAGATTCACCGGCTGGAACGTGTCTTACCACCGCCTGGCTGGGATTTGGTGACGAATGTCGGCTGTCAGGCAGCAGCGATCCCGACCGGGCCGATGATCGCGTCGCGGACCCACTGGGTGGCGTCCCGCGCGACGCGGCGGAACTCCAGGCGCTCCTGCGACTTCGGCCCGTGACCGGTGACGACCCAGCGCAGCTCGTCCCAGTCCGGCTCGGAATAGGCCCAGCGACCCGCCGCCTCGTCGTACGCCAAGACTGGATCCGGGATCGTCAGGCCAAGCTCGCGGATGCGCGGCACGTAGATCGACAGGAACTCCTGGCGCAGCTGCTCGTTGCCCTTGGCCTTGATCTTCCAGATCAGGTCCTTATCGGTCGCCGGATCGCTCGGCGGTCCGTGCATCTGCATCAGCGGCCCCCACCATCGGTCCAGGGCGTCCTGGACCAGGGCTCGCTGGGCATCGGTGCCGTTCATGAGGGTGAGGACCACGTCCCGCCCGTGCATGATGTGGACCGATTCCTCCCAGCAGATCTTCTTCATGGTGCGCGCATACGGCGCGTAGGAGGAGTCGCGCAGCGCCTGCTGGCTGACGATCGCCGCGGCGTCCACCAGCCAGGCGATGATCCCGACATCGGCCCATGACCGCGTCGGGTAATGGAAGACGTTGTGGAACTTGGTCTTGCCGGCCAGCAGGTCGGCCAGCATCTGCTCGCGGCTCTTGCCCAGGTCCTCGGCCACGCGGTAGAGCAGCTGGGCGTGGCCGACCTCGTCCTGCACCTTGCTGGTCAGGGCGAGCTTCCGGCGAAGGGTCGGCGCCCGAAGGATCCACTCGCGTTCGGGGAGGACGCCCATCAACTCGCTGTTGGCGTGCATCTCGACGAACTTCAGGACGGCAGCGCGATAGTCGTTCGCCATCCAGTCGTCGGGCTCGACCTTGCCCCCGCCCGACACGTGAGCGTAGAAGGCCTCGGCGCGCTCGGTTTCGTTCACGAGCAAGAGGGTACCGCATGACTGCTGGTGAGGCATCAGGCCTTGGCCCGCTCGCGGCGCTGCCCTCGCGAACGCGCCGATGCCACTCCTCCGCGTGTCAGACGGCCGAAACTTGACACCACGTCCGGTGGTGCCGTACTGTCCGGCCATGCCGTTGGCATCTCGCACCGTTCCCGACCTGACGCGCCTCGGCCTCACGATGTACGAGGCGAAGGCCTACGTTGCGCTGCTCGGACGGGACGCCTTCACGGCCGCGCAGGTATCCCGGCAGGCTGGCCTGCCGCGACAGCGCATCTACGACGTGCTCGGCAGCCTGGTCGAGAAGGGTCTCGCCTCCACCCGGCCGGGATCGGTGGTCAAGTACAGCGCCGTCTCCCCGGATCTTGCCGTTGAGCGGCTCGTCCTGGCGCATCGGCAGGAGCTCGCCGACCTGGAGCGCTCAGCGCTGACCATCATCTCCGACCTTGCACCGGCCTATCGGTCCGGTCTCGAGAAGACCGATCCTCTCGACTACATCGAGGTGCTGCGCGACACCGGCGCGATCAACGAGCGCTTCGCCGCGCTCCAGGCGTCGGTCCAACGGGAGATCCTGGTCTTCACCAAGGCACCGTACGCCACCCCGCCCCAGGACAACCTGGAGGGGCTGGAGGTCACGCGCACACACGTCGCAAGCAGCGTGTACGAGATGAGTGCCTTCGACGACCCCGCCGTGATCGCCGGCATCCGGCGCTTCATCGAGGCCGGCGAGGAGGCCCGCTTCGTCGACGAGCTGCCCCTGAAGCTGGTCATCATCGATGAGACGATCGTGCTGTTCGGGATGCAGGACCCGGTGAGCGCCGGGCGCAACTTGACGATGATGGTGGTCGAGCACCCGTCGCTGGCGAAGGTGCTCAAGACCTCCTTCATCGCGACCTGGGAGCGGGGGCTCACCATCGACCAGGCCGAAGCGCGCCTCGCCGACGGACAGCGTCGATCCGCCTGATCGACCGATGACGGTGCCGCTGGCTCGCCTCACCTCCCTCCTCGCCCCGCTGGCACTGGTGGCGGGGCTCCTGCCGGGCGCGGTGGCCGCCGCCCCGACCGAGCCTGTGCCTGCATCCGATTTCGAGGCGACGTCGACGACGAGCGCAAAGCTGCGGAGCGACCTGGCCGCGCTCGTGGCAGGCGAGGTTGCGCTCGACCCGCGCATCCCGCCTTTGATCTCCGGCTACCGGAACGGCGAGATTCCCTACTTCGTGGTCCTGAACCGGGCGAAGACCGCCGCTGACCGCGCACAGCTCGAGGCGCTCAGCGTGCGCACCCTGCGCGACTACCGCTCCGTCGACGCGTACGCCGTGTCATCCAGCCCGGTGGACGTCCTCCGTGTCGCGGCCCTCCCGGCCGTTGCCTGGCTTGCTCCGGTCGAGGTGGTTGTGGCTCTCGACGGGCCGGCGCCGTACGTCGACCAGACCCGCGGCACACCGGCTGACGTCGGCGCGCCGCCGTGGTGGAACCTGGGCGTCACCGGCCAGGGGGTCCGGATCGCGATCCTGGACACGGGGATAGACCCTATTCACCCCGACCTCAATGACCTGGACTGGCGCGACTGGTCGAACCCGCTCCCCCACCCCGCCAAGATCGTCGATCAGCGCAACTTCGTCGGTGCTTCCGCCAACAGCCTCTGCCCGCCGCCGGTCGCCGGCGTCCAGGACCTGCACGGGCACGGCACGCACGTGTCCGGCATCGCGACGGGCACGGGTGCCGGACTGCCGCTCGACGCCTCCGACAACGGCAAATACGCGGGTGTCGCGCCCGATGCCGAACTGGCTGTCGGCAAGGTCCTGACCGATGCCGGCGCGGGGGTCAACGCCGACCTGATCGCCGCCATGGAGTGGGCGGCCATGCCCGAGGCCGGCTCGCTCGGTTGCGGCATCGGCGCGCAGATTGTGAACCTGAGTCTGGGGAGCGAGTCACGACCGACGCGCCAGAACACCAGCCAGGACATGGACCTGGTGAGCATCGCCCTCAACCAGCTGGCGGTGCAGTACGGGACGCTGTTCGTGGTCGCGGCCGGGAACAGCGGCCCGTTCATCGGCAGTCAGCTCGAGTCGCCGGGATCGGCCTCCCAGGCCCTGAGCGTCTCCGCGACCGCCAAGGACTGGGACCTCAACCACGACGAGACCTATTCGGGCGACACCTGCGCTGGCTACCAGCACCCGAGCACGCCCCCTGACTTCTTCGACAACGAGTGCGACCAGGGGTTCGGCACGCAGCCATCCTCCCTGTCGTCGCTGTCGTCCCGCGGGCCATCGGGCGACCTGTGGCTGCGGCCCGATGTCGCGGCGCCTGGCTACTACATCGTCTCCGCCCAGGCGACCGGGGCCCTGCCGATAGCCGGCCAGGACATCAGCATCAACACCCGGGGCGATCCGCTGTATGCCACCGCCAGCGGCACGTCGATGGCGACGCCGGCCACCGCCGGCAGTGCCGCGCTCCTGCTCGAGGCCTACCGCAACGCCCACGGTGCGCTGCCGAGTGGCGCGTCCGGCACGGCCGCGCTGCCGTCGGCCCCCGCCTACGCGCTGGTGCGGGCCGCGCTCATGAACACGGCGGGGTCGGACCTGCTGGAGGCGCGGCTGACATCCAAGACAGATCTGGCCTTCATTCCCAACTGCGACCTCCCCGACGAGCAGGTTCCCTTCCTCTGCCAATTCGTCAACATCTTCCAGGAGGCCGGGACCACGACCGTCTATGAGGTGCGGAACGGGCCCGCCGACCCGTACGTCGGGCCACTCGGCGAGGGCGCTGGCAAGGTTCGCATCGGTCCGGCCATCGCCGCGCTGCGCGACGGGGTCGTCATCTACAGCGCTGCGTCGGGCAGTGGAGCCGGTGTCGGGACCGGACCGCGCGACCTGCAGGGAACCTGGCAGATTGGCGTGATCGGCGCCGGCGCCAGCCAGGACCAGCGCTTCGTGCTGCGCGGGGCACCGAGCACCCCGAAGGTCAAGGTCAGCTTCGCATTCTCGGCCGGCAACCCCTCCGACGGCAGCCGCGCCATCCCGGTCAGCGGCGCCAACGCGTGGTCGATCCAGCTGCCGAGCCCGACGTGGGTCCCCGCAGGAGGCAACGCAGTGGTCACGCTTCGCGCGACGGTCCCGCCAGGAGCGGCCCCGGGCACCTACACCGGCGTGATGACCGCGACCACCAGCCAGGGCAAGACCCTGCGGATCCCCGTCTTCGCCTCGGTGCCGATGCACGATCCCGACCCGGCCGCCGGCAATCCGCCGGGAACCCAGGCCCAGGCGGCACTGACCGATGTCTTCGCCAAGAACGACACCTACTGGCCGTCGGTGGTGGGCTCGACCGGAACAGGCGCCACGTCTGACTGGAACGTCTACGCGGTCGACCTGGCGGCGGACCTGAGCGAGGCGGTCTTCAGCGTCGCCGACACGGCCAGCGGCAACGACACCTACGACCTGTACGTGTACGCCGCTGACTTCGACCTGGTCGAGAGCACCCATCCGGGCGCCGACGTCGGCGTGACCGATGCGCCCACGAACAACGCGCGAGGGCCGACCCCTCCGAGCGCCCCGCAGGTCCTGACCATCTCAACGCCCGCAGCGGGCCGCCACTACCTCGTGGTGAACCGGGCGAAGATGGGCGCCCCGCTCGTCCCTGCGGCGGCGGGCAACTTCGGCTCCTTTGCGCTGACGCTGGACGAGGTGCGCGTGAGCGGCCCGGCCGCGGCCACCGAGCTGGCCTACGAGGGCGATTTCATCTGGACCGCCGGACAACCGGTGCGCCTGGCGGCGCGCCTGACCGATGTCGACGGCACGCCCGTGGCCGGTCGTGAGATCTCCTTCACCGTCGATCCGGCGCACGACGGGCTGTGCAGCGGCAATCCGTGCCTGGCTGTGACCGACTACCTGGGTATCGCGCAGGTCGCGAGCAGCGCGATCACCCTGGACCAGGGTATCCACGAGGTGCACGCCCTATTCAGCGGTGATACCCACTGGTTGACGAGCGCAGGCGACGCGTTCGTGCTCGTCGTCGGTTCTTCCGGTCCCCCGCCGCCACCCGGCGGCAGTGCGGGAAAGGTCACGGCTGGGGGATGGTTCGAACCGGACGACGCCGCGAGCGAAGGGCCATCCGACCGCGTTCAGTTTGCGTTCCACGCCAGCTCCCCGGGTGGCGTGGCACCGAACGGCGAGCTGCGCTATCGCGATGATGCCCGAGGCCTCGAACTGACACTGATCTCCTGGGCGATGATGGTCATTGACTCAACCGGCGAGAGCGTGACCCTCAGCGGCTCGGCGCGCGACGCGGACGGGATCGCCGTCACGTTCTTCTTGACCGCCAGCGACCTGGGTGAGCCCGGCAAGGGCAACGACACGCTCCGCCTCCAGGTACCGGAGCGCGACAACTACGATCGCGCCGGCACGCTTGGCGGCGGCAACATCCAGATTCACTAACCGCCAGCTCCGCTCCGGGCACAGCATGAGGGGAGCGGCTGCCCCGCCACTCCCCTCAACGCGGCAGCAGCTCCAGCGTGGTCGGCAACGTCTCCTCGCGCAGCATCGCGGCGAGCGAAGCCCGGGCGCGGGCGTACTTGGTGCGCAATGCCTGGCTTGCTGCCGCTATCCGTTCGGCGTCGCTCGCGACCTCGACGCGGGCCGGAATCACGCGCCCATCAACCTCCAGGCTCACCCGCGGATCGGCGAGGGCGTCCCGATACCAGCGACCCGCCGCGCCGCGGACGGAGCGGATGAGGACCCGATCCTGCTCGTCGACCACGATCCAGATGATGGTCCGATGCGGTTCGCCTACCCTGGCGCCGTGCGTCCCGATCTCCACCTCCTGGGCGGCCCGTAGGCGATCGATGGTCGTCGGATCGAAGGTGGTGCTCACGCGTTGCTACTCGTGCGGCGCGCGCTTGAGCGGCC
>JBBDNI010000054.1:0-13309 GCA_040877645.1 Chloroflexota bacterium | reverse complement strand
CCTCCGCCAGCGGAATCCGGGTCAAGGGCGTGGGCGACCTGCTGGTGCGCTTCGCGAAGTGCTGCTCACCGATCCCCGGCGACCCGATCACCGGCTACGTCACGCGGGGCAAGGGCGTGACCGTGCACCGCTCCAACTGCCGCTCCGTGCTTTCCGAGCGGGACATCGAGCGGCTGATCGACGTCGACTGGGACTCGGTAGATCTGCAGACCTACCCGATCACCATCCGCATCGTGGCGGTCGACCGGGCCGGGCTGCTGAACGAGATCACTACGGTCGTCGCCGAGGACAAGGTGAATATCGTGGCGGCTTCGATTGGGACGCATCCCGATGGCACGGCCACGATCAGTGCCACGCTCAAGGTGACGTCGCTGCAGCAGCTTTCCAAGGTGCTGACCCGCATCGAGCGGGTGCGCGACGTGACCAGCGTCAGCCGCGAGGCGCGCTAGGGAGGGGAGCGCCGGCCGCGGCGGGCGCCTGCGCCGTCGAGCCTAGTTGTGCAGCACAGCCGCACAGCCGCACAAACAGCCGCGACAACGGCGGTGGCCGATCAGGCTGGCGGTGTCGTGCGCGGCGGCGGTCGGAGGAGCAGCAGCACGAGCGTCGCTGCCGACCCGATCATCGTCAGCGAGATCCAGATCCGCAGGACGGGCGCCGTGACCAGGGCGTCGAGTGACGGCGACATCGAGAACGGGCTGGTGTCAACGAGGGCGTAGAGCAGGGACGCGGCGAATCCGGCGGTGAGCAGAAGGTACGCCGCGAAGACTCGCCAGTTGGCCGCGGCCAAAGGTGCCAGGACGGCCATCGCCGGGAACAGGTAGCGCTCGTGGACGCGGGTTGGCAGGAAATAGAAGGCGAAGGCCACGAAGACGCCGACGGCCAGGATGGTGGGCAGATCCTGACGATGCCTGAGCGGAAGCAGGGATGCCACGAGGCCAGCCAGCAGGAGCACGGCACCCACGTACAGGAGCGCGCCATCGGGCTGGTCGTAGCCAACCGTCAGCCCCCAGATGTTCGCCGCGTTGGCAGACGCCAGCTCCTTGAAGCTGCCGGCGCCGATCACCCGCCCGACATACGAGATCGGGTCCAGGCCCAGGGGCAGTGTCAGGATCAGGTAGGTGAGCAGGCCTCCCAGGACAGTCGCGCCGACCACCGTGGCGTCACGGCGAGCCCGCCATGCAATGACCGCCACGGTTGCCACCGGCAGGATGACCAGCCCGAATTGCGGCTTGATCAGCATGGCAATTGCCGTGAATGCGCCGGCGCCCCAGTATCGGCCAGCGGCGAGCGCGAGCAGGGCGAACAGGTAGGCAAGCGTGCCCGCCGCGTCGATCTGGCCCCAGACGGGTCCAGCCAGCAGGACCGCCGGGTTGAACAGGTAGATCGCCGGCGCCACCAGCGCCCTTGTCGGGCCTACCAGCCGCCGCGCCGCGACGTACACCACGACCCCGATGACGAGGTCGAACGGAATCGAGAGGCCCTTGATCGCTCGGGCCTGGTCGGCGCCATCGAGGAAGACGCCGATCGGCCAGAAGAGGTACAGCAGGGCTGGGTAGATGGACGCGTCGGGGCCGTAGAACCCGCCCGGCCCGTACGTGGCCATGCTGTCGGCCCAGCGGCCCATGACGACCGCATCGCCGTAGTGGCCCTCCACGTCGAGGAGCGCAAGCCGGACCGCGAGGCCGCCGGCCAGCAGCACGACCAGCGCCACGAGTGTCGCCGTCGCCCGGGCCCGATTGCTCGCTGTCACCGGCGCAGCCTAGCGGCTGCCGCTCAGGTCGCGCGGGCGCCTGCCGGCCGATTCGGCGGAGGCGGTCACTGCGTATCGATCGCGACGTTGAATCGAGTAGTGTCGCACTGGCTGTCGGCGCCGGGCTCAACGATGAAATACAGCACTTCGCCCGCGAAGAACGGGTCCGTGTCGTGCTCGAACGTGCGGCTTCCCCTCGGCAACGCGAAGGTCTCCAAGACGCTCGTACCATGCTCGATGGAGAAGATGATCCCGTCGCCACAGGTGGCGTCCACTTCCACACGACCCGAAAGCCTCAGCGAGGCGTCGACCGGATTTCGCCATGCCACGATCGCCGCTCGGCTGTCGACGTCGCTGCCGTACGGGTGCATGGTGAGCATGTCGTCGCCGAGTGAGAAGCCCACGTAAAGGCCGGGGAGTGCAGGGTCGTACCAGCTCTCGGTGCCCTCCGATTCGAACTCGGGAAGCGGCACGTACTGCGATGGGTCGTGAGCGAGTCCCGAACTGCGCAGGTACGTGAACACCACCGTGTGACCGTACGCGTCTGGTGCAGGGTTCAGCTGGCGGGGGTTCTCGCGGAACTGAAGCATCGCGTCCCAATGCATCGGTTCAGGACCCGCCCCGGTAACGCTCCGCCATGTGGCCTGGAGTTGCGGAACCACGCTCGGCGCGATGATGATCATCACCAGGATCATTACAGCCACGCCCGCAACGGACGTGGCGCGACGGGTGAGCCATCTGAACCCGGTGGTGGTGCCTGGTTGTTCCTGCGAGCGACGCGAGACGCCGTCGAGCACCTCCTCGAGCACGGCCTGCGGCATTGGCTCGGCCCCCTCCACCAACCAATCCTTGAGCAGGCGCTCGATCTGTTCGTCGGATCTCATCGTTTGTCCTGCCCCGATCCCGCCCGGGCATCGGCTTCCAGGGCGGCCCGCAGGGTCTTGTAGGAGTAGTGGAGCCGCGAGCGCACGGTGCCCTCCGGGATGTCGAGGGCCTCGGCGATCTCCGGGTTCGACAGGCCGGCGTAATGCTTGAGGACGACGACGGCCCGATGGTCGACGGGAAGGCGCTGGAATCCACGCTCCAGCTGGTCACGGTCGGCGACACGCGACGCATGATCGGGAAAGAAGGATCGGTCAGGGGTCACGGCGGTCGCGCGCAGGCCCCATAGCCGCTGGCGCCCTGCCTCCGCGTACGCCGCTCGGACCACGATGCGGTACGCCCAGGCCTGGAAGCGCTCTGGATCCTTGAGCTGCGGCAGCATCCGCCAGATGTCGATCATGGCCTGCTGGGTCGCGTCTTCGGCGCGTCCGGCATCGCGCAGGATGTGATGCGCGGCCGCGTACAACCGGTCACCGATCCTCGCCGCAAGCGCCGCGTAGGCTGACTCGTCGCCCAGCTGCGCGCGCTCGACCAGCTCGCGATCCAATTGCCCGCCCTCGTCGCGCGCGACCTGGCTCGACAAGTCGTCGCTCGCTGGCACATCTTCGCGGCTTGCCCCACGCGTTGGCAACCATCGCTGACACGCCGGCCCAGGTGGCTAAGGGATGCTGATCTCGTTGGCGGTGCCGATCGCTGCATCGTAAGGATCATCTTGTGTAAAGACGATCCCATCTGGCCAGACCTGACTGGGAAGGAACGCGATCGCCCCGGCAATCTGGGCCGTCTCGAATCGTTCCTGGCGGAAGTAGCCAATTTCGAGTTGGTGACCGATGCCCACCGTGGCGTCGCCATTGCCGGTCCACTCGAGGTCGATGACGGCGTCGACAAAAACGCCGTTCCCGTTCGAGAGGGTCACAGCGGCATCCAGTGTGGCATGCTCCAATCGTTCCATATCGGGATCCTCAACTGTGCTGAATCCCTCGAGATGCCACAGCACGACGTCGGACTCTCCCGCGCAGGTGTCGATTACCTCGAGAGTCATATCAGTGTCGCTCCAGGAGCTGGGTTGGCCGCTGCCGATCGGGCTCTGCAGGTTGTCGCCGGCGAAGAACCTCACGGAGGCAGCCGCATCGACACAGGTTGCGACTGTCTTTCGGAAATTAGCTACGGCGAAGTCTTGGATGTCGCGGCCGCCGGTGTCGGGCCGCGCGGCAGCAGTTCCCATGCCCAGGGCGGCGCTGAGCGCGAGCGCAAGAAGCAGCGATCGCCGCATCGGGAGTGGGCGCGCCTCGAGCGTATGGCGACCCAGTCTTGGCTGTCGGTTGCTCGGGAATCGTTGCATCTGAGTTCATCTTTCACGCTGGGACCACGGACCCACCCGGCCTCACCGGGATCTGGCGTCCATGCCCGTTCCAGAAGATAGAGGTCATTCGCTGGAGAAATTGCTCAATCTCCACGAGGGTCCCGCGATATTCGGGTCGTCGGGTGTTGGACGTGACGCACGACGCCCACCACGCTGACCAGATCAACTACCTCCAGTCGCTGATTTCAGGCGATGACCGATGGATGCACGTCAGGCTCACCGAGGGCGACCGCACCCCCGAAGCGAGAGCGGCCGGGGCATAGCGGCAGGAGGGCCGCCACCAATCCGGCGGCCCTCGTCACTGAGGCCGATTGCCATGTCACGTTCCCCGGGCCGACGCCTCCAGACCGCGCCCCGAGGTGCGTTGCCTAACTGGCCTTTCGGTTAGTGGGCTCGGGACCAGACGGTGCCGTAGTTATCGCCGTCTGAGTCCTCCCAAATCATGTCGCTGCCGGGGTCGAGGTAATACTGGAGTGAGTATCCGCCCTGCCCGAACTGACCGCACCCGCTCTTCGTAAAGTTCGCCCACAGAGTCACAAACGGAGGAGCGGGGTTCCCCTCAGCGTCTACGTACTCCCCGGTCCCAGCCGCTACCCAGCGGGTGGATGGGCTGCCGTTGTTATCGCAGAAGCTGGCGTACGAGTCGGCATACGTCACACGCGGCGTAAGGCCACGTTCGATTCGCAGTGTCTGCTGACTTCCGTCCGCGGTAATCGTGGGGTTCCCATCAGCGTCCAGCCAGTTCAGCGAACAATCGGCCGGCGCACCGCCAACCGAAGGGCAATCGATGGCGGTCCAGAGACCGACGAACGCGATAGGGGTGTGATTAGCAAGTACTGCGGGGGCGAAGACGAGCGAGGCAAGGACGAGCAGAGCGAGGGGAACGCGTTTCATGGTCGAAACCTCCAGCGCTTGAGCCCTTCGAAGTTGGAACATCTGTATGGTCAAGGCCTCTGGTCTGTCCGCCCAAAGCGCGGCACAGAACGGCGCCAGCAGCGAACGTGCATTCGTCTCATAGAGGAGCCTGTTGGGCTTCGCGACTCAAACTCTGCTACGCGGATCCTTCGCACCCCGTGGATGCGCGGGCACACAGCCTGCGGCACTGCATGCGGCCCACACCCGTCGCGCGGTCGCGCCGCACCCGCCGGCCGCTCGCCGCTCGGTACACTCCGCGCATGTCCCGCCCAATCGCAGCCCCGCGCGGCACGCGCGACCTGCTCCCTGAGGATGGCCCCGCCTGGAGTCGAATCGAGGGGATCGCCCGCGACCTGAGCGAGCGGTACGCGTTCGATCGCATCGATACGCCGCTCTTCGAGCGTATCGAGCTGTTCAGCCGCGGCCTGGGCGAGTCATCCGACGCCGTCGAGAAGGAGATGTTCCGAGTCAGCGGGGCATCCGGCAGCAACGAGGAGCGGGCCGAGTGGGCGCTCCGCCCGGAGCCGACGGCGGGCATCGTGCGCGCGTACCTCGAGCACGGCCTGCATGTCCGTCCCGGCCCGCAGCGCCTGTGGCTGATCGGCCCCATGTTTCGGTACGACCGCCCGCAGGCGGGCCGATACCGCCAGTTCGTGCAGTGGGATGTCGAGGTGATCGGCGATCCCGGACCGATGGTCGACGCCGAGATCATCGAGCTCGCGCAGCGCTTCTACGCCGAGGCGGGCGTGCGCGACGTGATCGCACACGTGAACTCCATCGGTGATGAGGTCTGCCGGCCGGCCTACCGCGCCGCGTTGGTGGACTACTTCAGCGCCCGCGCGGATCGCCTGACCGATGACTCCCGTCGCCGGCTGAGCGTCAACCCGCTGCGGGTCCTGGACGACACGGAGCTGGATCCCGAGCTCGCCGCGGGTGCCCCACGTGCGCTCGATCACCTGTGCGACGCGTGCCGGGTCCATTTCGAGGCGGTGCTTGCGCTGCTTGGCGACCTGGGCGTGCGCCACGAGGTCGACCATCGCCTGGTGCGTGGCCTCGATTACTACACCCGGACAACCTTCGAGTTCTACGTCGCCGGGCGACGCGGACAGCAGCAGGCGCTCGGTGGCGGCGGCCGCTACGACGGCCTGGCTGAGCTGCTCGGCGGGCCCGCCACCCCGGGGATCGGCTTCGGCATCGGGATCGACCGGACGGTTATTGCCGCCGAGGAGCAGGGCGTGACCTCCGCGGCGGTTGCGCCACTCATTGCGGTGGTGGCGGCCGACCCGGACGCCCTGACCCCGCGTCTTCGCGCCGCCAGGACGCTGCGCGACGCCGGGCTGCGGGTGCGGGCCGACGGCAGCGCCCGCAAGCTCGGCAAGCAGCTGGAGTCCGCCGCCAAGCTCGGCGCACGGTATGCGGTGATCATCGGCGCGGAAGGGGAGAAGGTGATCCTGCGCGATCTCGAGGCCAGCGAGCAACGCGAGATGCCGCTCAGCGAGGTGGCCGCCGCCCTGCTCTAGAAGCTGATCTGACCGCTGCTCCACAGGACGAACGCCGATCCGGCCAGCCCGAACGCCAGGTACCAGGGATAGCTGACGCGCCGCAGGTCGTTGCGCAGCACCCCGTCTCCGAGCGCCCCGGCCGAGTCGCGGAACGCGATGAGGGGTGCCATCCAGTCGCCGCCCGACGCAGCAAGCTCGCGGGCGACCGCGATCGTCGCCTCCCCTCGCGCCGCCAGCCGCTGGGCGGAGCCGGATTCGCCCACCGTTTCGGCATGCCGCTGCAGCGCGTCGTAGTCCGGATCCGCGCCCTCGACCCAATCAACGTAGAGGCGAAGCGCCTCCTGCTCGAAACGATCCCAGTCGGCGGGGATCGGCATCCGCTCGATGACGGCGCGGGACTCGACCAGGTCGCCGGTGAGGATCAGGATCTGGGCGCGAGCCCAGCGCAGCTCCGGCCGATCCGGGTTCTGCTCCAGCCATCGACGCATGGCCGGGACCGAGGTCGGGACGCGTGTCCCGCTGACCGCAGCCCACCGCTTGATCTCAGGGCTTGCGACGACCGCGTGGCCCTCCCACGCTCGCCGGACGCGCCGAGGGATCGCCAGGTAGCCCAGCTCGACACCGATCACGGCGAAGATCACCGATCCGGCCAGCAGCGCGGCGGGCCATGGCACGCCCATGGCGACCGCCAATGGGGGCGCGAAACTTGACACGATGACCGCAACGCCGACACCGACCAGGAGCTGAATCGGTATCGGGCCAACCAGGGTTGCTCGCAGGATGGCGTTCCCGATCGGCGCCGGGTCGCGCACGTGTGCGGGGGCTTTCGCGAACAGGCGGGGCGCCGCGACGTCGTGGTCCCCGCGCGCCATGAGCAGGATCCCGCCAACGATCAGCGCGACCTCCGGGGCCCACCACAGCCAGAGGACCGCCTGGTAGCTGACGAGCGGGTCCAGCGCATCCTGGATCAGGAAGCCGCCCCACCACAGGGCGCCAGGCAAACCCAGTGAGCCCACCACGATCCCGGCAGGGACCCGGTTCCCTCTGCGCAGGAACGCCCAGGTTGCATACGCCGGGGCAGCCAGGAAGGGTGCGAGGATCGCGGGGTCGGTGATGAACAGGATGAACGCGAACCCATGCCCCACGCCCAGCAGGCCGCACGCCGCGCGCAGCAGCACGCGTGGGATCGGCCTGCCGCGGTAGCGCAGCACGCCGGCGGACACGAAGGCCACACCCGCTCCGACGAGGGAGATCGCGCTACCGAGCGCCAGGAGCTGGGTCACGCGCCGCATGATGGCAGGCTCGAAGGGTGCGACGCTCCGGTACCATCCGACCATGGCACAGGCCTTCCGGAGCCACACCTGCGGCGAGCTGCGCGCCTCCCACGTTGGGGAGCGGGTGATGCTGGCCGGCTGGGTGCATCGGCGCCGCGACCACGGTCACCTCACCTTCCTCGACCTGCGGGACCGCTACGGGATCACCCAGGTGGTGACCAATGCCGAGGAAGCAGCCGACGCCCATCTCGCCGCCGAGCCGGTGCGCAACGAGTGGGTGGTGCAGGCCGAGGGGGTGGTGCGCCATCGGCCTCCGGGGACGATCAACGCCGAGCTGGAGACGGGCGAGGTGGAGGTGGTGGTCGATGCCTTCACGGTGCTCAACCCCAGCAAGGTGCCGCCCTTCTACATCAACGAGGAGCAGGCGGGCCTTGACGAGTCGGTGCGCCTGAAGCATCGCTACCTGGACCTGCGCCGTCCGTCGCTCCAGGGCCGGATCCTGCTGCGGGCACGCCTGGCGAGCGCGGTGCGGCGTTCGCTGGAGGGGACGGGCTTCGTGGAGATCGAGACGCCGACCCTGATCCGCTCCACGCCGGAGGGTGCGCGTGACTTCGTGGTGCCGAGCCGCCTCCAGCCGGGGACCTTCTACGCACTGCCACAGTCGCCACAGATCCTCAAGCAGCTGCTGATGGTGGCCGGCTACGACCGCTACTACCAGCTGGCACACGCCTACCGCGACGAGGACTTCCGAGCGGACCGCGGGCCGGAGCACACGCAGATCGACATCGAGATGAGCTTCGTCTCGACCGAGGACGTGATGACGACCGTAGAGGCCATGGTCACCACCGTCAGCCGTGACGTCCTTCCCGAGCGGCCGATCCTGGCGAGTCCATTCCCGCGGCTCACCTACGCCGATGCGCTGGCCCGATACGGATCGGACAAGCCGGACCTGCGCTTCGGGATGGAGCTGATCGACCTCGGTGAGGCCGTCAACGGCGTCGACTTCCACGTCTTCGCCGATGTGCTCGCCGCCGGTGGGGCGGTGCGTGGCCTGGTCGCGCCAGGCGGTGCTGACTGGTCACGCAAGCAGCTCGACGAGCTGACCGAGCTGGCGCGCACGCACGGGGCCGGCGGCCTGGTGCACCTCGCCGTGCACCCCGACGGGATGCTCCACGGCCCGGCCGCCAAGTTCCTGGACAACGCCGCCCAGGCGCGGCTGCTGGGTGCTGCTGGCGGAGCGCCGGGCGACCTGCTGCTGATCGTGGCGGATGCCGATGCGCGGATCGGGATGCAGGCGCTCGGCCGGCTGCGGCTGGAGCTGGGTGATCGGCTCGGGCTGCGCGACCCGGCTGTCCTGGCCTATCTCTGGGTGACGGACTTCCCGATGTTCAAGTGGGACGCCGAGGGCAATCGCTGGGACGCCACCCACAACCCGTTCAGCGCGCCGCGCTGGGACGAGGTCGACGACATGGAGACCGATCCCGGTGCCGTCCGCGCGCAGCAGTACGACCTCGCCCTCAACGGCTGGGAGCTGGGGGGCGGGTCAGTCCGCATCCATCGCAGAGAGATTCTCGAGCGGGCGATGGCGCTGATGGGCCACTCCCCAGAGGCCATGCAGGACCAGTTCGGGGCCCTGCTCGATGCCCTCGAATTCGGTGCGCCGCCCCACGGCGGCGTGGCGATTGGGCTTGACCGATGGAGCGCCCTGCTGGCGGGGGTCGACAATATCCGCGAGGTGATGGCCTTCCCGAAGACCCAGTCGGGGAGCGACCTGATGCTCAGCGCCCCGTCGCCCATCAGCCAGCAGCAGCTCGACGAGCTGTCGTTGCGCATCGAGAAGCCGAAGTCCGGCTGAGTCGCTCCGGGTTAGCGCCGCGTGGCGACCGCTCAGGGCAGCGGGGCGAGGTGAACGAGAAGAGACGGTTCCTGAAGCCCGCTGCCGTCTGCATTCACTGTGCTCCCCCACGCGAATACACCATGGCTCGTCCCGACAAATCCGCCGAGCTGCGTGTCCTTCATCGCCGCGACCGTGGTGAAGGTCCAGGCGAGGCCATCGGCTGAGGTGGCCAGCACGGCGGTGAGAGCGGGGATCTGTCCGAATGGGTCGTCCAGCACCATCAGCAGCGACGCGAAGCCGGTCGAGGTGGATGTCACGGCCCCCACCGCACGCCGCTCCTCCGGCGGGGCGGTGACCGATGAAAGCCGGTCGCAAGTCCACGTTTCGCCGATGTCGGAGGCGCAGACGGCGTGGTCGGGGTCACCGGGTCGCAAGAGGTTGATCCAGCTCGCCTCGGCAACGTACCGGTCGTGGCCCCACGCCACGCTGTAGACGCTGACGCCTTCCGGGAAGGCGTCGGGGATCTGGCGCCAGGTGTCGGCGCCGTCGCCGCTGATGGCGACGCCGGCCCGATCCTGACTTCCCGCACCGATCAGCATGACGATCCGTTCGCCATCGCTCGTCCAGGGGCCCAGGGGATTCTCCGCGTCCAGGCGCGACGTCCAGGAGCGCCCATCGGCCGATGTGACAACCCGCGTCGGGCCGGGCGGCGGCAGGCCGTCCGACACACACATCTCGCCAAATTTTACGAAGGCTGAGCCGACCGCACGTACGCCGTAGCCCGCAGCGCAGTCCTCGGGCGGGTCGGCGGTCTGCCAATCGAGACCATCCGGGGAGAAGAAGTACAGGTCCTCAACGGAGAGGTCAGCGGCAAGTCGCGACCCGACGGCGACGAATCCCGGCTCGCCCGCGGCGATGGCGAGACTGATGAGCCCGACCTGGTTCGGGCCCTGGGGCTCGATGTCCAGGCCGAGGTGGGCAATGTCGACCGTGGTCCAGGTCTCTCCGTCGTCGCTATAGGCGATGACCACGCTGCCGGTCTGGATCCCCGTGCGGCCCACCGCCACGAGCCGCCCGTCGCGCTCGGCGATCCCGTCCACCCACGGCACGCCCGCGATCTCGGCCGGCGTCCAGCCGGTGGCCGGCGCATTGGTCGGGCTGAGGCTCGTCGTCGCCACGTCCGTTGGCCCAGCCGAAGGGGACTGCTCCTGTGCGCTTGAGGCGCTGGCCGACGGCGTGCCCGGATCGAGGAGGTTGCCGAACACGATGAACAGGATGACGACCACCACGACGGCGGCCCCGGCTGCCAGGGTTATCCGTCGCCATCTGGTTGCCGGCTCCGCGCTGGGCTGGTCCGGGGCCGGTCCGTCACCAGCCATCGGCTCCCCTCTGCTTCGGCGCGGTTGCCACACGTCGGAGCAGCATCCTACACCCGCGGAATGTCGCGACCTCCTAGTCGCTCGGCGGCGGGAAGCTCCCATCGGCATCGTGGGTCTCGCCGCCCGTCAGCGCCGGGTTGAAGACGCAGACCAGGTGGAGGTCGCTCGTCACCCTTAGCGTGTGGCGGTCGTGCTGATCGAGGGCGTACATCGACCCGGGCCGCAGTTCGTGGCGCTCGCCGGTCACGAGGTCCGTCAGCTCCGCCTCGCCCGCCAGCAGGTAGCAGGCCTCGAGGTGATGCTTGTACTGCAGGTTGAGCTCAGTTCCTGTGGCCACGGTGGTGTCATGCAACGAAAAGCCCAGTCCGTCGCGTCGTAGGAGCAGGCGGCGGCTGCGCCAGCCCTCGCCGGCAACGTCCCGGTCACTGCCTTCAACCTCGTCAAGGGTTCGAATGATCACCGTTCCGACCTCCGTCTCGTGCGCGTCGTAGACTGCCAGCAGTGGCGTCCCGCGTAGCCGCGGCGATCCGGCACTCCGCCGGCTTCGCCGCCGTTCTCTCATTCCTGTGGCCCGGCCTCGGTCAGGCATGGGTCGGTGCCCGTCGGCGGGCACTGATCTTCGCCGTCCCGATGATGCTCCTCCTGGCCGCCGGCCTGCTGCTGCTGGCGATGCAGGGGCGGACCCGCACCGTGCTGATCCTGCTGCCCCCGGGTGTGCTGCTCGCCCTCATGGCGCTCAACCTCGTGCTGCTGGGCTACCGGGTGGTTGCGATCGTGGACGCCTTCCGGCTCGCCAATGGTCGATGGCCGGCCAGCGCGCGCGGCGAGACGGCCGTGGCGGCCCTGCTGCTCGGGGCGGTGCTGGGCGGCACGCTGCTGATGCACGGCTACGCCGGGTACATCGGGTTCAAGACGTATGACACGGTGACCAGCATCTTCCACACGGCTGCCACGCCAACGCCGGCGCCCAACGTCACGCCGGCGCCCGGCGAGTCGGTCGGCCCGACCCCGCTGCCAACCCCGATCCCGACCCCCGAGCCGGTCTGGTCGGACAACGGCCGGCTCGACCTTCTGTTGATCGGTGGTGACGCCGGGCCGGGACGCTTCAGCCTGCGCACCGACACCATGATCCTGCTGAGCGTGGAGGTCTCGACCGGGCGCGCCGCGATGTTCGGCATCCCGCGCAACCTGACCAACGTGCCGCTGCCGGAGGGGCCTGACCGGCAGTTCGACTGTCACTGCTACCCGGACTTCCTGAACGGCCTGTTCGTGCATGCCATGGCCAACCCGGAATTCTTTCCCGGCGCCGAGGAGGATCGGGGCTACATGGCGGTGCAGAACGCGATCGCGAAGCTGACCGGGCTGCAGATCGACGGGCAGGTGGTTGTCACGCTGGAGGGCTTCATCCGGCTCGTCGACGCGCTGGGTGGGCTGGAGATGACGACCCGCGACTCGGTGTATGACGCCCGGTACCCCGATCCGTTCAGCACTGGCACCGTCGTGATCTTCATCCCGCGCGGCCACCAGGTGTTCGATGGGTGGCACGCGCTGGCCTATGCTCGTTCCCGACACCAGGACAACGACTACAACCGGATGAACCGCCAGCAGGAGGTGCTGCGAGCGCTCCGCGCCCAGCTGAACCCATGCACCATCATCCCGCGCATCCCCGATCTGCTGGATATCGCGCGCGACTCGCTGTGGACCAACATCCCGATCGAGCGGCTGCCCGACCTGTTCGAGATCGGCGCGCGGGTCGAACCGGGAAGCATCGCGCAGTTCCAGTTCTGGCCGCCCGACATCCACGAGAAGCTGGACATCGTGAGCGTCAATCGCATCCGGCTGATGGTGCGCACCGCGTTCGCCGGACCGGCACCCAGCGCGGACCCATCGGCCTCGGCCACGCCCGCCCCCGGATCGGTCTCGATCTGCTGACGCCATGAGCATCTACCTCGACCACGCCGCCACCACGCCGCTGCGTGAGGAGGTGCTGGCCGCCATGTCGCCCTACCTGACCGAGCATTTCGGCAACCCGTCGAGCCTCCATGCCTCGGGCCGTCGCGCACGGCAGGGGCTCGATGAGGCGAGGGAGGGCGTGGCGGCCATCCTGGGGGCGAAGCCCCGCGAGGTCATCTTCACGGCAGGTGGCAGCGAGTCGGACAACCTGGCGATCAAGGGCGCGGCCTGGGCCGCGAGCGCGCGCGGCCGCCATATCGTGACCAGCAGCGTCGAGCACAAGGCGGTGCTGCACACCTGCGCCATCCTGGAGCGCTCCGGCTTCGAGGTGACCTACCTGCCGGTGGACCGATACGGCCGGGTCGACCCGGCCGAGCTGGCCGAGGCGATCACCGAGCACACCACCCTCGTCTCGATCATGTACGCCAACAACGAGGTCGGCACCATCCAGCCG
>JBBDNI010000053.1:0-13411 GCA_040877645.1 Chloroflexota bacterium | reverse complement strand
GCGTTGTGCAGCAGCATGCCGTCCAGGGTGTCGCCGCCCGAGCCGGGCGCGCCGAGCGAATCGGTGTACAGCGGCTCGTCCACCACCTGTGCCCCGGTCTCATCGGCGATCGCCTGGGCAAGACGAGGGTTCACGGCCGACTCACTGAAGATGGCCGTCACGCCCTCGCTGCGGATGGTGTCAGCCAGCTCTGCCAGCTGCGCCGGATTCGGTTCGGCGGAGACATCGAGGCTCGGGAAGACCGATCCCACGAATCGCAGCCCGTACTCGTTGAGGAAATACCCGAGCGCGTCGTGGTTGGTGACGATCCCGCGGTTCGCCGCTGGAATCTCGTCCATCAGCCTCCGGATCTCAGCATCGGCGTTGTCGAGCCGAGTGATGTAGCTCGCGGCGCCTGCCTCGAAAGCGGCAGCATCGCCCGGACTCACATCTGTCAGTGCGTCGCGGACGTTCTCGACGAGGTGGATCGCGTTCGGGGCGGTCAGCCAGTAGTGCGGATCCAGCTCGTCCGGCGCGGCTGCATCGGCCGGGCTGCGAAGGTCGATCCCGGCGCTCATGTCGCGGACGCGGTCGGCACCGCCGATGGTGGCGAGCGAGTCGTCCAGCCACGCCTCCAGGCCCGCCCCGCTCTTCAGGATCAGGTCGGCGTCCTCGATCGCCGCCGCGAGAGGGGGCGTGATCTCGAACTCATGCGCTTCAGCTCCCGGGGTCAGGAGGACCGTCAGCTGGATCAGGTCGCCACCGACCGCCCGCGTCGCCTCCCCCACCTGCGTCGTGGTGGCCACCACGCGGAGCAGATGTGCACTCGGCTGTGGTGGTGACTCAGTCGCGCAAGCCCCGAGGCCGACGATCAGGCTGGCAAGGAGGATGACACCCCATTTCATCATGAGACGCAGTATCACCTACGTCTGGAGCGATCGTCAACCCGAAGCCGGCGCCGATGACACCGGGGTCCTGTTGACGGCGAGGTGCCGGCGCAGTACAACCGGTGCAATGCACGACCTCATTGCCTGTGTCTTCTGTGGCGGGATGGATCCGAACGCGGACAGCCTCCTGCTGCAGGCTGCCATCGCCGGGGGCATCACTGCGCCGTGGATGCTCCGGAGCAGGCTGCGAGCAATGGTCGACCGCCTGCGCGGCTCCCGTCGCTCCGGGGAGGCCCACGACCTCGCGTGCCCCCTCCCCGAGGCCGATGACGCCGATCCGCCTCCCAACGCTCGATAGGCGACCGCAGGGCCTGCGCCGTTCTCTGATCGTCGGTGCGGCTTTCGCCATCGCGGCGCTGGCCGGCGGCGCCTCGCCGGCGGCTGGGCACCCGCTGGGTGGCTTCTCGATCAGCGTATACAGCCGCCTGGTCGTCGACGACGAGCAGATCCGCGTGCGATGGGTGCTGGACATGGCCGAGATCGCGGCGGTCACCGTCATCGAGCTGATCGACACCAACGCGGATGGCGAGGTCAGTGCGGACGAGAAGGTGGCCTACCTCGAGCCATGGGTCTCGACGGTCCTGGATCGGATAGACCTGCAGGTGGATGGAGCTGAACTTGCGAAGGTGTTGGGATTCCACGAGCTCACCCTGGAAGACGGCGAGGCAGGAGCTCCGTACCTGCGGGTCGTGATGGACCTGTCGGCGACCCTGCCGCCCGTCGAAGACGGAGCGTCCTACCAGGCCCAGTACCGCGACCGAAACTATGCCGATTACATCGGCTGGCGCGAGGTCGTCGTTTCGGCCGGTCAGGGCGTCGAGCTGGTCGACTCATCGGTCCCGTCGGAAGACCGCACCGATGAGCTCCGCACCTATCCCTCGGACCTGTGGGCTGTCCCACCGAACTCCGTGGCGACCTTCACCGTGCGACGGGGACAGGCGCCGGGAGCCTCATCGGAACACGCGACCGGCGGGCCGGCTTCGGGCGTCACCGCCTGGCCAGTTGGCGTGCTGGCCATCCTCCTCGTTGCGGTCCTGCTCACGGCGATCAGCCTGGCCGATCGAGGGGACCCGGCGCCCCGCGCGCGAAGGTAGCTAGGGAGCTCGACCCTCAGCACGGCAGGTCGCGCAGCGGCCGTAGAAGTCGAGGCGGGCGTCGTCGATCTCGAAGCCCATGTCGCGCGCCACGCGCTCAGCCACGGGGCGCACGTACAACTCGGCGATCTCCTCGACCCGTCCGCAGCTGGTGCACGAGAGGTGGTGGTGGTGCTCGGGGAGGCACGCCACGTAGGCGTAGACATGGCCGTCGAGCTCAAGCCGGCGCGCAACGCCCGCCTCGACCAGCGTCTCGAGGGAGCGGAAGACCGTCGCTCGCCCGATGGCGGGCATTTGGGTCCGCAGCCTGCCGTAGAGCTCATCGGCGGTCAGCTGCCTGCCGGCGGCAGCAAGGGCATCAGCCACCAGCAGACGCTGGCGCGTCACCCGCTCGCCGGCGGCCGCAAGCCGGTCCCCCGCCGCGAGGGCTGTCTGGTCCATGCCACAACGCTAGCACAGCCGAGACTACGTATCATGTAGCTCATGAGTACGCAGCGTGGCCTCGCGTTGGAGCGCGTGGACGCGGGGTATGGCGACGGGCCGGTGCTGGAGGACGTCAACCTGGCCATCCCGCCGGGCACGCTGGTCGGCGTGATCGGTCCCAACGGGTCGGGCAAGAGCACGCTGCTGAAGGCGATCCTCGGCCTTGCGCCGGTGGTCACCGGCACGATCACGCTCGACGGCCTGCCGATCGGAACCCAGCGCGAGCGGCTTGCCTACGTCCCGCAGCGCGAGGCCGTCGACTGGAGCTTTCCGATCAGCGCGGAGCAGGTGGTGATGATGAGTCGCTACCCTCGCGTCGGCTGGCTGCGCATGCCGGGAGCCGCGGACCGGACCGCCGTCCGCGATGCGCTCGAGCGGGTGGCACTGGCCGATCTCGGCGAGCGGCAGATCGGAGCCCTCTCCGGAGGGCAGCAGCAGCGCGTCTTCCTGGCCCGCGCCCTGGTACAGGAGGCATCGGTCCTCCTGCTCGACGAGCCGATGACCGGTGTCGACCAGACGACCGAGCAGCTGATCGTGAGGCTGCTCGGCGACCTGCGCGACGCGGGCACCACGATCCTGCACGCAACCCATGACCTGGAGTCAGCCGCGGAGCTGTCCGACCTGCTCTGCTTCGTCAACCGGCGCGTGGTCGCCTTCGGGCCGTCGACCGAGACATTCACCCCGCCGATCCTGCACGCCACCTTCGGCGGCGAGCTGCTGATCGTGCAGGCCGGCGACCACAGCCACGTCCACGGCGGTGGCCACCACGGGCCGCCCGATCAGCCCCAGGCCGGCTGAGGGCATCGAATGGGCTGGCTGACCGATCCCCTCGGCTACGACTTCGTGCTGCGCGCGCTGGCCGAGGTGGTGGTCATGGGGGCGACCTGCGGAGCCATCGGCGCGTACGTGGTGGTCCGTCGCCTGGCCTTCATCGGGGATGCCATCAGTCACGCCGTCTTCCCGGGCGTCGTGCTCGCCTATCTCGCCGGTGCCAGCATCTTCGCCGGCGCGCTCATCGCGGGGCTGGTGACGGCGTTCGGGATCGCCCTCGTGGCACGTGGCGGACGCATCCGTGAGGACGCGGCGATCGGCGTATTCTTCGCGGCCGCCTTCGCCCTGGGGGTCGTCCTGATCAGCACGCGGCACACCTTCCAGGGCGATCTGACCGGATTCCTGATCGGCAACCTGCAGGGCGTCTCGGCGGGCGATATCGCCGTCAGCGCTACCGTCGGCGCCGCAATTCTGCTTGTGCTGGCGGCCCTCCACAAGGAGCTGGTGCTGGTCTCCTTCGACCGCACCCTGGCCGCGGCGCTCGGCTACCCGGTCTTCTGGCTCGATGCGCTGCTGCTGGTGCTGCTGACCGTGACGATCGTGGTCAGCATCCAGGCGGTCGGCATCATCCTGGTGCTGGCGATGCTGGTCACACCGGCCGCCACAGCCCGCCTGCTGGTCGACCGCTTCGTCCCGATGCTGGTCCTCGGATCGGCCATCGGCGCCGCCGTCGGATTGGTCGGCTACTACGTCTCGTTCTACGCAGGGACCGCGTCAGGCGGCACGATCGTCCTGCTCGCGACAGCGCTCTTCCTGCTGGCCTTCGTGGCGAGCCCGACCCATGGCCTGCTCGGTCAGCGGCTGCGCCGGCATCCGCAGCACGCGGGCGCGGCACCGGCCCACGACCCGCCGGAAGGGCACGAGCACGGGCGCTGAAACGTCGGCCGCGAAGCCGGCTCAGCGATTCCAGTCGGTCGACATCGGGGCGACGCCCAGGACCCGGTGGATTTCCTTCCGGTAGCGCGCGCCGGATGGGTGTCGCTCCAGCCAGCGCAAGTAGTCGGGGTCGAGTACCGCCAGCTCCTCGATGCTCCGGCCGGCGTGGTGTCCGAAGTCCAGCCGCGCCGGGTCAGAGGTGGTGGACGCATCTGGCTGGCCGGGCCCGACCGGCTTCAGACCCTCCTCGATCTCGAACGCCTGACGGTCGTCAGGACGATCTCCCATCGGTCGCCTCCATCGGTCGCCTCCAAGCGACCCTCTCGTGCGCCGATCGTACGCTGTCCCGACCTCCGTGTCACCGTCGATCGTGCGGGGGCCCCGATCAGGCGCGCTGCACCTCTCGACCGCCGACCAGTGTCAGCTCCGACCGCACCTCCGCCAGCCGCTCGTCCGCGGCGAGGAGGGTGGCCAGATCGACGTTGAGGACGGCCAGATCGGCGTGCGCTCCAACCCCGATATGGCCCTCGTCCGGTCGGCCGATGGCGACCGCAGGGGCGCGAGTGTAGGCGGCCAGGGCGGACGCGGCATCCAGCGCCGCGTCAGGCTGCCAATCCGGCGTCCCGTCGTTCGGGAAGGCGCGGTGGACGGCGGCGTACAGGCCGATCCAGGGGTTCGGCGTCTCGATGGGCGCGTCGGAGCCGAAGGCGAGCAGGGCCCCCACGGCCGACATTGCCCGCCATGGATAGGCATCGGCAAGACGATCCGACCAGCAGGCATCGGCGATGGGGCGGTCTGAGGCGCAGTGCACCGGCTGCAGGCTGGCCGTGACGCCGAGCTCCGCGAAGCGCGGCCGATCCGCCGCTCGCACCAGCTGGGCGTGCTCGATTCGATCAGGCGGCGTGCCAGCTTGGCGCGGAGTCGAGCGCTCCATGGCGTCCAGCGCGGTGGCCACCGTGCGATCACCGATGGCGTGCACCGCCAGGCCGATCCCCGCTCCTCGACCGCGGGCCAGCAGGGAGTCAAGCTCGTCCGGAGGCAGGCGCAGGATGCCGGTGTTGGATCCGTCGCCGCAGGTATACGGGTCGAAGAGCGCCGCAGTGCGCGAGCCGAGGGCGCCGTCGGCATACGCCTTGGCCCAACCCGCCCGCACCGTCGTGCTGCCGGCCAGTGCGACCCCGGTCCGCAGGTTCAGGTGCCGGGCATCGGCGATGGCCGCAGCCGGGACGTTGAGCGTGAGGCGTAGCCGTCCGTCGAGGCGAGCCCGGGCCCCGAACAGCAGAGATGCGCTATCGCCGAGCGCCGCATACTCCCCAACCCCGTTGTCCGCGGTGGTGTCGCCGGCGTCGGTCGCTCCCGTGACGCCGAGACCTGCCAGCTCGGCCAGCACCTCGTCCAGTTCCGCGTCGAGCGCCGGCCCCCGCAGCCGGGCAGCGACCGCCGCCACCAGGTCGGCGGCAGATTCGCGCAGCAGCCCATTCAGGGCGCCGGCCTCGTCACGCTCGATGCGCCCGCCCGGTGGGTCCTCGGTGACGGCGCTCATGCGTGCCGCGCCGCGGGCAGCGGCCGACGCCCAGGCGGAATGAGAGTCGTGCGAGTAGATGAGCGCGGGTCGGTCGCCGACCGCCTCCGCGAGGCGCTCGATCCTGCCGGCTTGCAGGGTCGCCTCGGACCAGCCGCGACCGTGCAGCCACCCACCCGGGGGCGTGGCGTCCGCGGCGGCGCGGACAACGGCAATCAGCTCGTCGAAGCCGAGCACGCCGTTCAGCTCCAGGGTGCGGCGAGCGCGCGCCATGCCGACCAGGTGCAGGTGGAAGTCGTGGATCCCCGGGACGATTGCCGCAGTGCCGGTCGGAATCAGTCGCGCGCCCGGTGCGGTGGCATCCATCACCTCGTCGCGTGACCCGACCGCGACCACCCGTCCATCGGCTATGCCGATCGCCTCGGCTGTCTCGAGCCGTTCGGCTCCGGCGGCCACCACGACCTGGCCGGTCAGCACCAGCGTGGCGCGTCCGTCAGTCATCGGCGGCGGGGCGGTGGTGGCGCAGCGTCTGCACGAACGCCGTCGTGCGCGGCGCGACGGCAATCCGCAGCAGTGCCGCGGGCACGATCAGCAGCCAGTGGGAGAGGAAGAGGGATCCCCGCGTTGCGCGGCCGACGAGCGACAGACCGCGGACGCCCTGCGCCGCCAGACCGCCCATCGCCAGCAGGAATGTGCCCAGCCCGTACCCGATGAAGAGTGATACCGGCACGGTCCAGTCCGCCGGGCGAGGCAGCAGGATCGTCACCGCCGTTGCCAGCAGCGAGGCGACGAAGAGCGGCGGAATAATGAACTCGCCGGTGAAGGCCAGAAAGTCGAGCTTCCGACTGACCGGCACCGCGCGCTCGGCCACCAGCCCGGGGCCGAGCTCCAGCAGCCGTCGCAGGCTCCCCTCGGCCCAGCGCATGCGCTGCCGCCACAGTGCTCGCGCCGTGAGCACAGCCTCCTCGCCCACCTCCGCACGCGGGGCCAGGCCGATCTGCTCCCCCGCCGTCACCAGACGCGTCGAGAGATCGAGGTCCTCCGTCAGCGCCGTGTCGTTCCAGCCACCCACTCGTGCCAACCGATCGCGCCGAACGAACATGCCGTTGCCGCGCAGCTCCGCGGTCCCGTCGGTCGCGCGCCGGCCGCACTGGCTGGCCATGTCCATCAGCAGTTCCTCGTCCTGGGCGGCCGCGCGCCAGCCGGCATCGATGTTCGACGCGCGGCGCTGGGCCTGGACGGCGGCTGCTTCCGGCTCGGCGTCCCAGGCGTCCATCACGATCGACACGAAGTCGTGCCCGACCCGCGCGTCGGCATCGAGGACACCGATCACCTCGCCGCGGCACGAGGCCAGCGCGAAGGTGAGGGCTGCGGCCTTCGTGCGCGCCCCGTGGTCCGGATCGCGCCGGACAACCCTCACTCGCTGCCCGAACGAGGCCCCGGCCTGGCGCGCCGCGTCGCCGGTGCCGTCGCTCGATCCGTCGTCCACCACCAACACGTCGAAGCGCGGCCCGGATGCGTCGCCATAGTCCTGCGCGGCCAGCGCGGCCACGGTGCGGCCGATGATCGGCGCCTCATTGCGGGCCGGTACCAGCAGCGTCACCCACGGCCGCTCGGCCGGTGGGATCCGATCCGACAAGGGCGTCTCGCGGCGCCCGTCGCGCATCGCCTGAAAGCCGCGCAGCGCCAGGTAGGCGACGTAGACCAGGGAGATGGCGATCACGGCCTGCAGCGCGCGCGCGGCCAAGGTGAAGGCGATGGCCAGCCAGGCGACGGCGGCGGTGGCGATCAGCACCGCGCCCGCGATGACCCTACTCGTCATGCGGCGGCACGGGTGGCTCCCCGGCGTCTGCGGGTCGCGCGCCACCGTGCAGTCCGGCCGCGGCATTGCGACGCCATGACGCGATGCCGAGCCAGAGCGTGATCACCCCCAGGATGGCCATCACGACCGGGATCCCCGCTCCGGGGAACAGTATGTTGAGCACGTCTGCGGCGACCGGCGCCACGATCACCGGCAGGAAGGAGGCGACCGACAGGAGGGTGTTCAGGATCCCGAAGATCCGTCCCCGGACCTCCACCGGCAGGTCCTCCTGCAGCGCGGTCTGGGCCGGGATCGCAACGAATGCGTACTCCACCCCCGCGGTGACGGCGATCGCCACCACCAGGGCGATCAGCGAGATGATCGGGCTGAGGGCCTCGGGCAGGGTGGCCTGGATGGGAGCGAAGGCGGGGCCCAGGAGCGCGGTGATCGGCTTCACCAGGGCGAGGCCAAGGAGGGTGATGCCCATCGCCACCAGGCCCCCATCGATCAGCAGCCGTCTCGGGAGGTCTCGCCCGTAGGCATTCAGGAAGAGGATCCCCATCACCGCGCCGATCCCGGCGGGACCCATCACGAAGAAGAAGTCCGACGGGCGCAGACGGAGGATGTCGGTGGCGAAGCCGGGGCCGATGGCGCCCATCACCGCGATCAGGCTGGCCGCGATCCCGAGATAGGCCAGCGACCAGGCGATGTGGCGGTGGGAACGCACGAACGCGATCCCCTCGCTGAGCTGGTCGAAGACTGCTCGCAGCGCCTGCCCCGCCTCCTGTCCGCCGATCTCGCCACGGACCTCCGGCGGAACCTTGGGCAGCGGCACCACGGCCAGGGCGGCGAGGCCGAACATGACCGCCACCACGACGTAGACGACGGCGACGCCGGAGGTGGTCAGCAGCAGCGGCCCGAGGAAGCCGAAGCCGATCGCAAAGGTGGCGTTGATGGTCAGGACGAAGGTCGAGTTGGCCGCCATCAGCTGGCGCCTCGCCACGAGCCGCGGGATCGCGGTCAGCTCGGCCGGCACGAAGAAGGCGGTGACGGTCGAGACCAGCAGGTTGATCACCAGGATCAGCCCGACATTGCTGCCGACCAGCAGGAAGAGGACGATCCCGCCGGCTCGCAGGATGTTCGACGCGAGCATGATCAGCCGCGCGTCGCTGCGCTCGACCAGGACCCCGGCGACCGCGCTGAACGCCACGGCCGGCACCAGGAAGGTGAGGATCAGCACCGCGTTGGCGGTGTTCGAGCCGGTCGCGGTCACCACCGTCGCCATCAGCCCGGCCAAAACCATGTTGCTCGCCAGCTGGCTGAGCACCTGCGCCGTCCAGAGCAGCACGAAGGAGCGGTTTCGGAAGATGGTGCCCGCCTCCGACAGGTCGGCATGCCCCAGGTCCGGCGGGAGCTCGATGTGTGCCATCGGTCAGGCCTCCACCAGCGGGCCGCGTTCGTGGTGTCCGGTGAAGCGGCGCTCGACGTCGAGTCGATCCATCAGGATTCGATGGCCGCAGCCGACGCAGACGAGGCCGATGTCTGCCCCAAGGCGCGAAACGTCCCACGCCTGGCTGCCGCATGGGTGTGCCTTGCGCAGCCCGATGCGGTCGCCCAGGCGCAGATCGACAGCCGCCACGCTCAGGCTCCGGCCTCGGCGCTGGTCGCCCCGGTGAAGGCGAAGTGTCCCAGCCGCAGCGCCGGCACGCGGGCGGTGATGCCCGAGTATTCGGCCGCGACCACGCGTGTCTCTGAGCCGATCGCCTCGATCGCGCTGAATGCATCAGGGATCGACTGGGTGAACCGCAGGTTGCGGATCGGACGGGTGATCCGGCCGTCCTCGATCAGGAAGGTGCCGTCCTTGGTCATGCCGGTCAGGATTCCGCGCTTGGCGTGCACGACGTTCACGTAGTGGAAGCGCGTCACCCACACCCCGCGATCGATGCCCGAAGCCATCACCTCCTTGGCGCTCGAGCCCGGCGCCATGAACAGGTTCCAGGCGATCGGCCCAAAGGCGTTGGGAGCCGGCAGGCCGTGGCCCGTCGACCGCGTGCCTGCGCGGGCAGCGGTGGCCGTGTCGTGGACCACGGCGCGCGCCACGCCCTCGCTGATGAGGTCGACCCGCTGCTTGGGCACCCCCTCGTAGTCGATCGCGGTCGGCAGGCCGCGGGCGTCGAGGCCGTCATCCCAGATGGTCACGTTGGGTCCCATGATCTGCGAGCCGATCTCCATGAACGAGCGCCCCTCCTCGACGGCGAGTGCCGAGAAGCCCATCCAGGACAGGTATTCGAGCACGGTCGCGACGGCGTACTCCTCGAGGATGACCGGGTATTCGCCCGGCTCGAGGTCGACCACGTCGACGCTGCGAACCGCCTTCTCGGCGGCCTCCTCGCCGACCGCCGCGGGGTCAATCGAGCGGATGTCGGACGCGGTCGACTGCGCGTATCCGGACGCGCCGTTCCCGTCCATCATCACGGTCAGGAGCTTGGCCTGCGTCACGCTGTGGACGTTCGACATGCCCCGCGTGTTCGCCACCGCCAGCGTGGCCGTCTCGGTCGAGAAGGCCCCACTCGATTCCAGGCGTGCCGCATCCCCGGCCGCGATCACCGCCCGCGCGCCGGCGGCACGCAGGTCGGGGTCGGCGCGGGCCGTGGCGGCGACGTACCCAAGCTCGGCCGGGGCCGTCGACGGCAGCGGATCCGCGAGTGGAGCGCCGTCGAGGTTCGGCGTGGCAAGCGCCAGGGTGGCCGTGGCGCGGGCCACCACTTCACGCAGCCCCTCGGCATCGAGGCGGTTGGTGGTTGCAACGCCGGTTGAGCCGTCGCGCACCAGTCGCATGCGCATCGTCGCGTCGTGCTCGGCCACGTTCTGGTGGATGCGGGAGTTGGCGAAGCGGGTCAACGCCGCGTCCCGTGCCGTGAACATGGCTTCGGCCTCAGCGTCGACCACGAGGTCGAGCGCCGCGGCCATGGTCGCCTCCATGGCGGCCCGATCGCCCCGCTCGCCTACCATCGGCCCACCCCCACCTGCACGCCTCGGAACCGTGCGGGTGCGGCCCCGTGACCGACCCGATGGGTCTGCATCGGCTCACCCTTGCCGCAATTGGGGAGCCCCCACAGGTTCCATTCGGACGGGCCGCAGATCGCGTCGCAGCTGCCCCAGAACTGTGGCGTGATGCCGGTATAGGTCGGGTTCTTGACCATCTGCGTCAGCCGCCCATTCTTGATGATCCAGCCGATCTCGGTGCCGAACTGAAAGTTGAGCCGCCGGTCGTCGATGCTCCACGAGTGATTCGATGAGACGAACAGTCCGTCGGAGGTGTCGGAGACGAGCTCATCGAGCGTCCCCGTCGTCCCGGGCAGCAGGTTCACGTTCGTCATCCGGATCAGCGGGATCACGTTCCAGCCGGAGGCGCGGCTGCTGCCCATGCTGCGCCGACCGACGATGGGGGCTGTCTCGCGGCTGGTGAGGTAGCCGACGAAGCGGCCGGCGCTGACGATCGGGACCTTCTGGGCAGGCACCCCCTCGTCGTCGAAGCCGAAGGTGCCCAGCCCGCCGGGCGCCGTCGCATCGGCCTCGATGTGCACCAGCTCGCTGCCGTACTGGAGCGAGTCGAGCTTGTCGAGGGTCAGGAAGCTGGTGCCGGCGAAGCTCGCCTCCATGCCGAGCACGCGATCCAGCTCGATCGGGTGGCCGCACGACTCATGCACCTGGAGAGCGAGCTGGGATGAGCCGATGATGAGCGTCATCTCGCCCGATGGGCACTGCGGCGCGTCCAGGAGCGCCACCGCCTCCTCGGCGATCTGCTGTCCGTGATCGGGCAGGTGCAGGTCGCGAATCGCCTCGAAGCCGCCGGTGACGTGTTGGCCGCCAGCCGACTGCGGATAGCTGCGACGCTGAACCTCGCTGTCATTGACGGCCAGGGCTTCGATGCCGCCCCCGGCCTCGACCAGGTCCTGCGTGATGCGGGCTCCCTCGCTCGAGGCGAAGGTCTTGCGCTCGCGTCCGAATTCCATGCTGCCGGTGCGCAGCGTCACACCGGGGACGCGCGCCATCGCGGCGTCCGCCTCGAACAGGATCCCCAGCTTCTCGTCGAGCGGAACCGCGAACGGATCCTCACCGAACGGCGTCCGAAAGTCCGCGATCGCCGGTGGCGTGTCGTCCAGCACGATCGGCTCGCGCGATGCCAGTCCGCTGGCCCGGGCGATGGCCAGCGCTTCAGCCGTGACGCGCTCGACGTCACTCCGCTCGAGGCGCGAGCTGCCGGCGAATCCCCAGGCCCCGTCGACCAGGACCCGAACCCCGAATCCGGCGGATCGATCAGAGCTCGCCGAGGCCAGGTTGCCATTCTTGACGGTGAGCGACTCGGTATCGCGCTCGACCAGGCGGATGTCGGCGTACCCGGCACCGCCACCCTGGGCCGCGTCCAACGCGACATCGATCAGTTCCTGCATCTGTTCACTCCGTCGGCTCCCCCGCCTCGGGGAGCAGGGACATGGCGGTCGCCGGCAGCTCCACCGACTCGGCCTGGCGAATCTCGATCGTGGCGCGGATGAAGAGCTTCAGCTGCGAGATGATCCCACCCGGACGCTCCATCGCGCCGAGCAGGCCATCAGGAGAGCCGATTGCTCGCAGGACGAACCGCTCCCCCACCTCCGCGCCGTCGACCTCGAGGGAGATCGGGCCCTGGACGACCACCGATCCCGCGGTGATGCGGACGTCGTCGACCGCGATCGCCTCGGCCCCGGCGTTGCGCAGCTCGTTGACGAGGTCATTCAGCGCGATGGCGTCCAGGTCGCCCTCCACCGTCATGACGATCCCCTGGCCCTGGACGCCGGCGAGGCCAGCGAAGGCGGTGATCCGGCGCAGGTCCTCACGACCGACCTGCAGCGCGCTCTCGCCCTGCGAGCCGGAGAGACGATACTCGCGCACCTGCTCGCGGATATCGGTCAGCCCGGCGCGGAGCTGCCGATTGCGCGTCGTGAGCGTCTCGATCAGCGTCGAAAGCTCCTGGGCGGACAGGCTGCTGATCTCGGCCGGGCGTGCCTGCGAGCGCAGCTGACCGACGCCCAGCATGCCGATCAGCACCGCCACGGCGACCATGGAAAGCTGCGCGACCCGGGTGCCCACCTTAAGGTGCCTCGTCTGCCGGCACGGCCCAGCGGAAGCGCGTGTTGCCGACGAACGCGGCGAGCTCCAGCGTATCGGCCGATTCGGTCGCGAACTCGAGCCCGAAGACATCGATCCGCTGCGCGACGCGTCCCTGGAACGCCGGATTAGAGGTAAAGCGCTCGAGCAGGCCCTCGGGGCCGATGGCCTCGATCCGGAATGGGGGCGAGAAAAACGCGGTATTGACCAGCACCGATGCACCGACCCCGTAGATAGACGAGGTGGCCACCAGACGCTCCCCGTTGATCGAGACTGCCTCGGCGCCCTCCGCCCACAGCGCCGTCACGATGTCGCGCAGGTCATCGACCAGGACGATGAAGTTGGCCGGATTCTCCCCCTCGGGCACGACCCGCTTCGAGTCAGCGATCTCGATCACCGCGCCCGGCCCGCTCAGCGCCGTCAGCCCGGCCGCGAGACGAGCAGCCTCCAGCCGCCGGTTGAGATCCGCCAGGGCCGAGGATGAGGTGGTGGACGACGCCTGGAAGGTCTGCACCTCGGCCTCCGCCGCGGCGATCTGCTCGCGCAGGTCTGCCTGCTCCTGCTCAAGCTCGGTTACCTGCCCGGCGAGCACCTGCTGCACCGATGTGGCGAACTGCACCCGCTCCGGCGAGCCGTTCCATTGCGCATAGCCGACGAAGCCGATCACTGCCAGCGCGCCGGCGATGCTGACCGCCCACTGCGGGCGAAGCCGCAGGCGGGCGCCACGACG
>JBBDNI010000052.1:0-13460 GCA_040877645.1 Chloroflexota bacterium | reverse complement strand
GGGACGATGACCGACATGCGGCATGACCTGTCCGGCCTGAACGTGGGCCGCAAGGTCTAGGTAGGACTGCAAACGGGACCTCGTCCAGTACCTCCGGGTGGCTGCCAGGAACTAATCGCACGCTCACCCTGATCGCGTTTGCATGTGGGCGATGGCGTGGCCCCGTTGGCCATCCACTGGGTCTCGAGCGATACCCGGCTCTTTGAGGACCATCGGACCATCCCCGCCAGGACCATTAGGTGCCACATCGGCAAAGCAATCGGCAAGGTTGCCGACCCAGGGTGATGACATGACGAAACTCTTCTCATTGATGCGGCAAACGAGGCGACGACCGAGCTCCGGGCAAGCGCTCGTCGAGCTGGCGATCATCTCGGTCGTCCTAGCCCTCTTGCTCGGGACCGTCCTCGACTTTGGTCGGCTCTTCTACGCCCAGATCACCGTCGAGAATGCCGCACGCGCAGGCGCGCTCGTGGCCGCAAAGGCGCCCTCGTCGTACATGGGCGACTGTCCGTTGCCCGCCCTAGACACGAACAAGATCGGCTGCGCAATTGGTGCGGAGTCGCGCGGATCCGGGGTGACGGTCGCGGCCGCCGAAGTCGTCGTTTCGTGCGAGGATCTCGCGGGAACGACGGTTGCTCCGTGCCCATTGGATCCCCAGCCGGATCTGCGATCGCGAGTCACGGTCTCCAAGCAGTTCAGCTTCCTCATGCCGGTCATTGTGGCCATCCTGGGCAACTCCATCACCATCACCGCCAGCGTTACAGCTGACCAGCAGTCCCTTCCTCCGGATTCGACGACGCTCCCGACGCCAACCCCCGGCGCGACCCCTACTCCAACCCCCACGCCGACCCCAACCCCGACGCCAACGCCCGATGTAACTCCGACACCGTCCCCCACTCCGCCACCGTGCGATCCAGGGTTCGCCCCGATGCCTGACCTCGTCGAGGGCGCGACGGACGGCTCGTCGCAGACCGTTGGTGAAGCTCGCCAGGAATGGGTCACGGCGGGTTTCGATCCGAACCTGTTCAGCCCGGCCAACGGATCCACCAACAAGACAGTGCTGACTCAAACGACCACGCCCGGCGAGTGCTACGCCGCTGCGACCGCCACCGTGACGGTAACCCACTCATGAACACGAGCCGACGACATGGGACAGACCCCGCCGACGGGCAGAGTCTCGTCGAGTTCGCCCTCGTCCTTCCGATCTTTCTTGTCCTTATGTTCGCGGTGATCGACGGCGGGCGCGCGATCTTCGCCTACAACCAGATGTCCCAGGTGGCTCGTGCGGTTGCCCGAGTTGCGAGTACCACTTGCTTTGAGACGACGCCGGCGTGCGACGAGACCACGGGCTCGATCGCAACCAGCATCGCCAGCCAGGCCGCTGGTTACCAGAGCCCGGTGACGTGGACCGTCGAATGCGTCGACCCGGAGGCCGGCACGGTCCGAACGTCGGGCTCCAACACCTGCAAGGTCGGAGACTTGGTGCGCGTATCTATCGCCGCGTCATTCAGCCTGCTTACGCCGGTCGCGAGCTCTTTCGGGCCGGTCAACGTCGGCTCCACAACGGAACAGGAGATCCTCCAGTGAAGTACCTCGACCTCCACCGCCATCCGGCCCATGACCGGCCCTGCCCGCGGTCCGAGGCTGGTCAGGCGCTTGTCCTGTTTGCTCTCAGCCTCGTGGCCCTGCTTGCGATGACGGGCCTCGTCGTCGACCTTGGCGGGGCGTGGGCCCAGGTACGCACAGAGCAGAAGGTCTCGGACATTGCCGCTCTGGCTGGAGCCACAGCCGAGGCGAACGGCGCCACGAGGGCACAGATCATCCAGACGGCCATCGACTCCGCTGTCGCAAATGGATACGCTGCCAGTGAGGTGCAGGTCAACATTCCCCCGACCAGCGGGAAGTACGGGCCAGGCGGGTCCGGTTATAGCCCAAACGATTGCAGCGTGCCGGCCCAATATCCGTGCTGGGTTGAGGTTGTGGTCAATCGACAACACTCCAACAGCTTCAGCCGGGTCGTGGGCATCAATTCCTTTGGGGTGACGGCACGGGGCGTCGCGGTTGGCGGCATCGCGAACACGGTTACCAACGGTGCCGCCCCACTGATGTTCAACTTCGAATCGGTCGCCAAGTACGGGCCGACGAACACCAAATACTGCGATCCTCATCCCAGCAAATGCGGTCCCAACTCCTCGTGGCCGCTAGAGCCCGAGCAGTTCGCTTGGACGACCTACTGCATAGAGGCTGCCAACTGCAACGTCAGCAGCGCGGAGGCAGTTGCCCTGATCGAAGGGGGCAACTTCCAGTTCACCATCAACCTGAACATGTACCTGGGGCCGCACAACAACGGTCAGAAGACCGCCGTCTGTCACGCATTGCTCGACCAGTATCCAGACGGCGCCGACATTCCCGTCGCGATCAACGACGACAACGGCAATCTCGTGGGCTACTGGATCTGGCACCTCGACACCGCGAATAGCGATTGTGAGGGTGCGGATGGGGAGGTCCTCTCCGGTTGGTTCGTCGACGACATCACGGAGACGTTGCCACTGACGATCACGGCGGGCGGGGGCTCAAGTACGTTTGGCCAGTACGTCGTCAGCCTCGTCGAATAGCGATCGGCTCGTCGCCCCGCGTGGTACTGCCGCGCGGGGCACATTGTGGATCGCCGGCGGCCTTTCACCCTCGTCGCCCGCAGCTCGAATCGACCCCGCGCACGTCACAGCCGAGTTGGTACTCCCGGCCAACATCAAGCTCGGCGGTCGCGCCAGCCTGACCGCCCGCGGCCCGGTTCGTATGCGACGAAGGGCTCACAAGGGCTGTGGCCGAAATCAGCCCCTGGATGGCGGGCCCGGGGATCCCGGTTGTGAGCGCGCAACCGGTGGATGCGCCCGGAGCCGCGGCGGCCGACGCCTTGGAGTCGGAGTCGCTCGCGGCGGGCCCGGCGTGAGCTGGCAGAACCGGGAGTTGCCTCGCTGCCCTCGGAGCAGCCCGACAGGCGGCGCCAGCGCCCGAGCTGGGCGAACGCGTGCTCGATCCAGTAGAGCGGCCGGATGGGCACGAAGCCGCTCACACCCGATCGTGGCGCCTTGATCCAGCGCGATGTGCTTGCGCGCCGCGAGCCGGCTGGGGCCCCGGTACGCTCGGTCACCGACGACCGCCCGCAGGCGAGGGAGATCTGGGATCCGCTTCGCGAGGATCTCGCGGGCGGCGACGACATCGTGCGGGCGCGCCGAGCAGGCCGCCGCGGCGAGGGGCAGTCCCAGGATCTCGACCAGCAGCGTGTGAACCGTACTGACTTCAGTGGAGACTCCATCGTTTGGAGGAACATGGAGTCATGGCAGAGAGCGACACCCAGCGTCTACGGCGGTACCCATCGGAGCTGAGGAAACGAGCGGTCGGCCTGGTCGCCGAGACGGCGGCCGAACGGGGCGATCGCCACGGCGCGGTGACCCTCGTCGCCCGGCAGCCCGGCAGCCCGGCAGCCCGGCATCGGCCCCGAGTCGGTTCGCCAATGGGTCCGCCAGGCCGAGATCGACCGCGGTGACGGGTCCGGCTTGTCCACGGAGGAGCGGGCCCGGATGAAGGAGCTCGAGCGGGAGGTCACGGCGCGCAAGCTGTGGCACGCCCTCCGCCGAGAGGGCACCCTGATCGGACGCGACCAGGTCGGCCGGCTCATGCGCGGCCTCGGCCTCACGGGCGCCGTGCGCGGCAAGACGAAGCGGACGACCATCCCGGCGGAGCTGTCCCCGCAGCCGGCCGATCTCGTCGAGCGGGTCTTCGCGGCCGCGGCTCCGAACCGCCTGTGCGTCGCCGACATCACCTACGTCTCGACCTGGGCCGGCTTCGTCTACACGGCCTTCGTCATCGACGCCTTCAGCCGGGCCATCGTCGGCTGGCTGGTGTCCTCCTCGCTCCGCGCCGAGCTCGCCCTCGACGCGCTCGAGATGGCGGTCTGGAGCCGGCGATCGGCCGATCTCGCCGGCCTCGTCCACCACAGCGACAGGGGGGTCCAGTACCTCGCGATCCGGTACACCGAGCGCCTCGCCGACGCGGGCGCGGTCACCTCGGTCGGCTCTCGGGGTGATTCCTACGATAACGCCCTCGCCGAGTCGGTCAACGGCCTGTACAAGACCGAGCTCATCCGGGCCCGAGGCCCCTGGCGGACGGCCGATCAGGTCGAGCTCGCGACCGCTGCCTGGGTCGCCTGGTGGAACGCCGAGCGGCTCCACTCCGCCTGCGGGCGACATCCCGCGGCCGAGTTCGAGGCGGCCTACCATTCCCTACAGGCGACCACCGAGGCCGCCTGAAACCCAAATCACCTGAGTCTCCACGAAACCCAGGGCGGTTCTACCTACTTGATGAGCTGGACTGACAGCGGGCTATCCTCGCCGGCCGCCCCGGTTCCACTCACGGGACCTGGGCCCGCTACCACCCGTGCGAACCATCCCTTGAGACAGCCGCCGCTGCCGTTTCCGCCGGGGAAAGGCCCGGTCGGCGGGCCGCCCGGCGCCACATTGCACTCCGGGAAGTTGTTGCCCTGGACATAGGCCTTATCGAGGACGAATCCGATGAAGAAGACCACGTGGTAGTGGCGGTTGGACCCACCGCCCGGGGGGTTGCTCGCGCATTCACCTGGGAATGGAGGAGTTCCGAACACCGGAAGCTCGCCGACACCATTTGGGAGTTGCGTCTCGGCGCCCGGCCGATCTTCGTTGCACAGACCATCGAAAAACGGGATCAGGACCTCCTGATCGAGTCCTGGCTCGTAGGTCCCGACGATGTTCCCGGCATACGTGTCAAGCTCGTCCTCGACGTTGTTCGGGCTCCCGGGCTGGCCCTGGAGCCAGGTCGGGAAGTAGATCTGCGTGTTGCATGGTTCGAGGATCTGGTCAGCAATGTTGCCGCACCCGTAGTCGAGCCAGCCAAAGGCCCCTTCGCCCTTCTTGCAGAGGGACAACAGCACCTCGTTCGCGGCCGTGAATGACTCCGGTGGCTCGGGCGGTTGGTTGTCGAGCCATTCCGTGGTCGGGTCGTAGACCGCGTCTCCACTCCCGTCGCACGAATTCTGGGTCGTCGAGAATGTGACCGGCAGGAGCGCGCAGCCTTCTTCCGCGTCGCACGGGGCGGCGGTGTACCCGGCGACTGCCGTAGCGATGCTCGTCGCGGTGAACTGGCCAAAGCCCATGAGCCCGCTGACGAGCGACTGGAAGTCCCGGACCGCCGAAGCGCGGACTCCGCTGGCCACACCGACGTCGAGGCAAGACGCCGTATCAAGACACGGTGGGATCGCGCCACCGCCGACCCGCGCGGCCTGTGTCGGATCCGTCGTGGCGGTGCCGTCGGATCGAAGCAGGTTTCCCTTGAAGTCCGTGTAGTGGGCGACGGAATTCCCCGCGACGCCAACATTGAATGGCTTGATCCTGTTGGCCGCGCCCGACGCGTTGATCGCAGCGAGAACGTCGGCGTCCGTCAAAGGGGTTCCGGAGGCGTTGAGCTGCTTCACGTTCTGTGCCAGGGCGACAGCACCCGCCTCGGACGCCGCATCGGCGCCGTTCTGTGTCCCCCGTTGCTGCGCATACGCATTCCCGCCATCGATGATCAGGCCGGTCATCGCGATCATCGCGACGAGGGCGAGGGCGAGGAGAACAAGCGTCTGGCCACCTTGACGGCGTGGGGTGTCGAGCATCATCGAACGGCTCCTTGTTGGCTCGCGAGGCGTGATGAACGCATTGCCATCAGGTACGCGGACACGGTCCAGCCGAAGGTGGCACCTTGCAGAAACTCTCGACGTGGACTCGCGAGGTTGATGTCAGCGTGATGGGACCGATGAAGTTGCCGATGATTGGTGTGATCGCCCGGAACTGGTAGTTGACCCGTACGAGCTGCTCGCACCCGGTCTCGTCGCCGGTGCACGCGGAGCCGTCAACCCAGACGCCGATTGCGGTCGACGATCCCGCGCAGGCGGTAGGCAGGCCGAGCCCGGTCGCCCGTTCCGCAGCAACCAGGCAGATGTCGGCCGCAGTCTGATTGACGATGGCGACGCGGGAACCATTGCGAGCCGCCTCCGCCACGGAGTTGTAGGCAAAGATCGCCCGACCAAAATCGAAGATGCCCATGAACATGAGGATCACGATGGGAACGACAAGTGCGACCTCGACGAGGCTCTGCCCGCGCTGGCGGCTACGGGTCATGGGAGCCACGATCATTCCGTCTCCGTTCGGATCGGGAAGGTGGAGCTCGCGCTCATGACGAGGCCGTTTCCGACGATCGAGCCGATCACCGGCGTCAGGATCTTGAAGGTGCAACTGACCGAGACCTGTGCGCTGTCGCCAAGGTCGCGATTGAAAGTGCCGGCATCGGGTCCATCGATGAAGCTCGGGTTGTATGTTCCCGCGACGACAGGGCAGATCGCGTTCAGTGCTTCAGCCTGGACGGCGCTCGTGTAGTCGTCGTTGGGATAGGTATCGCCCGGGTGCGAGGCTGCGTAATTGGCACCAACTCGAGTTGCGTTGGTGATCGTGACCCAGCTGTAGAAGGCGCGGCCAAAGTCGAGCGCGAACATGACGATGAGCAACAGGACCGGCAGGACCAGCGCGAGTTCCACGAGACTCTGCCCGCGATCGTCTCCGGGTATCGAGCGTCGGATTGGCCGTCGGAGCATCTAGTCGTTATCCCCCGGAGCTGCACGATCATCAGCAGTGGATCGCGCGCATCATTGCGAAACCACCTTGCAGCCGACCTTTCCCCGGTGCGTTGACCCACCCGTTGGTCCCGAGGTGTCACTCGCGAGCCAGTACTCTCGAGCTATCGTCGTTCGGGATGGCGCATGGCATCGTCGCCGTCATGAACAAGCGCATCTTGGCCGCATCGCTCTGGTTGTTCGCGGGCTGGTACATCGGCGCCGCCGTGGCCGTATTCGTGGGACTTCCCGAGCTGATCGGGCTGATCCCTGGACTCGCCATGGCCGGTCTCGTCGCCGCCGATCCGACGCGGCGTCTCTGGACGCCGACTGCGGAGCTCGATTACCGGTCCTGACCACCCGCCGGCCGCAGGGGAGGTCGGCGACAGAAATACGAGAGCCCGATGCCTATCGCATCCGGCTCTCTTCTTGATCCAACGTCGCTCCCTGCTACTTGACGAGCTGCACTCCGAGTGGTTCCGGCACCCCCGGCGTTGACGGTGTGGACGTCGTCGGGCCGGTGAAGAAGGCCTTTCGCCATACTCCCTCGATATCCTTGCCGCCCTTGCACTCGGTGATCTGGAAACCGGCAAACCCGACGATGTGGTACCAGGCGTTCTGGCCTGTGCCGCCGGCCGTGTCCCAGATCGGGACCGTGACTGTGATCTGGTTGTCGATGTAGTACGAGCAGTCCGCGCTGGCCTTGTTGCCCGGCAAGCTGCCGATCTGGTCAAGACTTCCTGGGACGCCGACCACTGTGCAGCATCCGTAACTCATTGACGGCGGCCCAATCTCCTCCTGGAGGAATGGCTTGTCGTTCCGGCATCCACCGATGTTGGCCGGAGGCTCCTGGCCGAGACCATACCCGTCGCAGCCGAACTTCAGCCAACCAAAGCCACCCGGGACGTTGAGGTTGCCGGGCGTGAGGTGTTGCGGGTAGCAGGGATCCGTCGGATCCGCGCTAACCGGGCCCGAACAATAGGGATAAGTCTGGAAGAATGCCGTGGAGATGCCGGCCGGGAAAAGCGAGCCGGGGAGCGGGGCGCAACCAACACAGTATCCCCCGGTTGCCGTTGCCTCTGCGGAGGCGGTCCAGCTGTTGATGCCGATCATGCCGACGAAGTACGGTGTCCAAGTCCGGTTCGCCCACACCTTGACGCCCGAGGCGGCGATGGGCATCCCCGAGCCGACATATCCGAGCAGGGCGCCGTTGTCGTCGATGTACCTCGGGCCGTTTGGTGCCCCGTAGGACGGGGCGGTCCCGCCATTGGCGACGACGGCGTTGGTGATGGCCGACTGGACGTTCGCGTCCGTCCCGTTAACCGTGTCGCCGCTCACTTTGAACGCCACGATTCGGGCACCGGCCAGCGCCGCAAAGTCAGCCGCGTTCTGTGAAGCGCGCCGCTGAGCCAACGCGTTCCCGCCGTCGACGATGAGGCCGATCACGAGGACGAGCGCCGTGAGGAGCAGGGCGAAAAGGACGATCATCTGGCCGCGAGGCTTCCCAGAAGGTCGATAGATGTTCATCGGATCTCCTAGTTGATGACCATCGTGGCCGAGCCAGTAGCCGTGATCGACGGGAAGAACGAGCTGATCACCGGCGTCAGCGGCCGGAAGACGAGCACGGTCCTGACCGAGGCCATGTCGCCGATGTCACGGTCCGCGCATGTCTTGGTGGCCACCGGACTCGGTGCAGCCACGGCACAGTTCGTGTAGAGGTCCACGTCCGCAATCGAGCCGAACGGCGCCATCATTCGATTGGCTGCGGCGAGTACGTCAGCCCTGAAGCCCGCGAGGTTGGCGGGGCAAACGGGGCCGGCGGCCTGGTTGCATTTCGCATCCGTCTTGCCCATCCAGAAGGCTTCGACCGCGGCCACCCGTGCGCCTTCGCGCGCGGCCTGCGAAATAGTGCTGTTCACGTAGGCGTAGCGGCCCATGTCGATCAGGCCGAAAACCAGCAGGATGAAGATGGGGAAGACGAGCGCGAACTCGACGAGGCTCTGACCGCGCTGTCGTACGCGGTCCGCGCTCATCCGCTCCCCGGCATCGTGATGAGATTCCATCACGAATTTCTCGTGACGGTGGTTGTCCCGCCGGCGTTTGTCACCTGGAGTGTGACCGGGTGCGCGCTGTTGTTGCTGTAGGTGACCGGCGCCGGGTTCTGCGCATTGGACTGGAGGCCACCGAGATCAGTGAACGTCCACAGCCAGTCGGTTATCGGGCAGTTGACCGGATCAGCGACCGTCGAGGCATCCGTATACGTTCGCGTCTTGCCGCTGCTGGTGAACGTGAACCATGGCGTTGGTGGCGTGCACGTTGGCGGCCCTGGTCCGGCCGGCACGGTGACCAGCTGTGAAGCCGTGTCCGAGCCGGCCTGATTGGTGACCAGGAGCTCGATCGTGTAGGTGCCGGGCGCCAGATACGTGTGGCCGTTGCCGGTGGCCTGCCCGGTCTCCTCGTTGTCCGGGTCACTCGGGTCGCCCCAGGTCCAGTAGTAGCCCGACAGGGTGCAGACGCCGCTGTCCGGCGTCGACGCAGAAGGATCGGCGTATACGGTCACGCCGGAGGTCACGATCACGGTGAAGCTCGCGACGGGGAGCGGGCACGGTCCCGGCGGGACGCCACCGCTCGACGGCGCGTAATCCGTGACGACTGACGTCGCGGACGCGCTCATCTGGAGGTTGCCGCCGAAGAACCCGCCGATGACCGGCGTGAGGAACGTGAAGGGCTCGTCGACGTTGACGGTGATCCGGTTTCCGGCCCCTGGTCCACCCGTCGCCGCCGAGCAGTCGATGGCGGTCCCGGCGGAGTCCACACACGACGCGGTCACGACGATGGCGTTCTCACCACGCTGTGCCTGCGCGTTGGTTTCCTGCTCCGCCCGGGTGGTGATCACCGCGATGTCAGTCGGCTTGTACATCCCGTACGCGGCGCCCTCGCGCGCGGCGTTGTTGATCTGGATGTACGAGAAGAAGAGCCGCCCGAAGTCGATCGCGATGACGAACAGGAACAGCAGGACGGGAAGGATCAGTCCGAATTCCACGAGCGCCTGGCCGCGGCGGCGGGCTCGGGAGGTGCGACCGAGCAGCGGTCGCGAGCGCGCGCGGGCGCGCTGCCCCGAAGGTGAAGTCATCGTATGGGTCCCCGGCGGTTCGTGAGACGGGTAGACCGTCTCGTCCAGGGCGGAGTCTACTCGACGCAACCTTGCAATCGACCTTACAGCCGTGCCCCCGTGCACCGCGGCCTGCCAATGGTCCCGACGCACGCCCGCCGGAGGTCAGGGCGATCAACCTTCCTCGAACGCGGGTGCCGACGTGGTCGCACGATCCGGGCGAGGGACACGTTCTTGCAGGCGATCGGTAGACGTTGACCCACGTTGTGGGTTGGCTCTATTGTGTTTCGACCAACACGCCAAGGGAGCCATGGTAACGAAGCGCTTCTACAGCCCACAGGAAGTGGCCGTGCTGCTGGGAGTCAGTCCGACCACCGTGATGAGTCGGATCCATGACGGCGCCCTGCCAGCAGTGCGGGTGTCGGAGCGGATCTATCGGATCCCGGTGCCCGCGTTCGAACGTTTCGCGTCGACCCGGCCCGCGCCGAACTTCGAGATCAAGTATCGCCGGGTGGCCCGTGTGAAGAAGCTCGGTGAGCCGATCGCCACGCCAGCCGATGACCTGATCGAGGCGTGATCCTCTCGACGCAGTCTCTCAACCAATACGTCCTAGGCCTCGCGAAGGCGCTCGATACGCGTGGCTTCGAGATCGAGGGAGGTCCCGTGGCCGAGTTCGATCCCACGGGTCACGTCGCCTATTCGGTCGTCGGCGTGCTCGACGAGCCCGGCGGAGGCCGCGCGGAGATCATTCTCGACGAGATCTGGCGTCCGCTGCCGGAGCGACGTTGGGAGCGCCGCGAGTACACCTACGATCTCGTCGATCGACCTCGCCAGCGACGCCGAGCGTTCCACCTCCATGATCGTGAGCTTGCGGAGGCGGCATTGCGAGCGGTCGTCCACGAGCACTGCGAGGAGCGGATCGGCCAGCCGGCCTGTCCGCACTACCTGGGCCGGGAGCTGCCTGATGGATACCAGGCGATCGACATGCTGTTGGCTGCCTGGCTGGAGCCCGGCGACCTCGGCTGTGCATCGCTGATCTGCCTCGATTGAGCGCGAACGAATGCGACGGAGGTAGCCTGATTCCGACGCGACCAAACACGATGTGGACCATGCCGCGCATAATCTTGGGAACGGAGGCGACCTGAGATGCCAGCCACGACAAAGCCGCCAGTTACTCGTGACCCCGAGACTCACAGCGGTGCGCCCGTATTCACGGGGACCCGCATCGCAGTGAAGATCCTCTTCGACTACCTCGAGGATGGGCAGTCAGTCGATGCCTTCGTTAAGCACTATCCGTCCGTATCCCGCGCACAGGCCATTGCGGTCCTCGAAGAAGTTGAGCGTCTCCTGGAAACGTCGGCGTAGCTTGCGTGCGGATCGTCATCGACGAGGACATCCCGAGTGAACTTACGGCACTCTTCGGTGGCCCCGACTTGGACGTTCAGCATGTCGAGGAGATCGGACTCAAGGGGACGAAGAACGGCGAACTGCTTACGGCGCTTTCCGGAGCGTGCGACGTCTTCGTCACCGGCGACACGAATCTGGGGCACCAGCTGAACCTCGCCAAATACGACCTCGCGATCGTTCTCGTCCATCCCGGACGGCTGGTCCTGGATCAGATCAAACCGTTCCAGGCAACCGGCGCGCAAGGCGTCCTCGAAGCAGCGATGAAAGTAACCGGATCCATCCCGACAAACGCGAAGTTCACACCGATGTGGCGCGGCCGACCCCCGGGAAGCGACACACACACGGATCTTCGCCGCGTCTCGCTCAGCCCTCCTCGGCGAACTCGGCGGGGAGCTGCACGCTGAACACGGCCCCGCCGCCATCCGTCGGCGGCGGCGCGAGGAAGAGGTCGCCGCCCATCGCCCGGCAGAGCTCGCGAGACACGTACAGGCCGAGCCCGCTGCCTTCGTCGGGCGACCGTTCCGCCCCCCGGACGAAGCGGCCGAAGAGACGCGATCGATCGGACCCGGCGACGCCTGGGCCTTCGTCGGCGACGGTCATCCGCAGCCGCGAGGCGGCCTCGTCGACGTCGATGGTCACAGTGACCGGCGTCAGTCCGCCGTACTTGACGGAGTTGTCGAGGAGGGCCCACAGGACCTGGTCCAGTTGGTCGGCGTCCGCCACGGCGAGCCAACCGGTAGCGCGGTCATCGAGGCTGAACGGGATGTCCGTCACCCCGAGCGCTTCCCAGGCCTTGCGCACGCGCGTGGCGAGCGAGACGACCTCGGAACGTGGGTGGAGGGCGCCAGACTCCAGGCGGGTCACCGTGAGCAACTGGCGGACCATGCGCGACAACCGCTCCGACTGCTCGCCGATGATGGCCAGGCGCTTGTCTGGCCGGTCGATGTCCAGCTGCTCGGCGTAGGCTCGGATGCTCGTCAACGGCGTCTGGAGGTTGTGGCTGACGCCCCGCAGGAAATCGTCCTTGGCCGCATCGAGCTCGAGCAGCTGGGCGTTTTGCGCTTCGACCTGGCCGAACAGCTGCGCGTTCCGGATGGCCACCGCGATCTCGCTGGCGAACAGCTCGAAGAGGTCCTGGTCCGCTCGCTCCCAGGTCCGCGTCGCCGGTAGCCGGCCGAGCAGGACACCGAGCGCGTCATTGCCGACACGGAGCTCAGCGCGCAGCGGCCGCGTCTCGCCCGGCACGGCGTCGTCCGTCGGGATCTCCGCCGGGTCGACGAGGATCACCTCGGCATCGAGCAGGCCGAACGCGGCCTGGGCGTCGAGCCCGGCCTTGCCGGCGAGGAACTCGACGCCGTCGCGTGGCGACGCGCCCTCGATCGCTGCGAGGATCCGGCCGAGCTCACGGTTGCGACGCTCGAGGTCCGCCGCCAGGCGGTTGTGGCTCTCGGCGAGGCGGGCCAGCTCGTCGTCGCCACCGACACGGATCGGCGTGGAGAGGTCGCCGGCCGACACTCGATCGACGGCCGACGCGATGGCCCGCAGTGGGCGGGTCAGGTCCGCGGCCAGCAGGTACGAGACGAAGATGGCGAGCAACACGGCGATCGCCAGGCCAAATAGCAGGATCCGCGCGAGGTTGGCATCGGCCGCCGGCCCTTCACCACTGACGACTCCGATCGCGATGACGAGCAATCCGAACACGGTCATGGGCAGGACGGCGGCGAAGATCAGGGCGACGGTGAGCCGCGTGCGGAAGCCCATCCCGGGCGGCGGATCGTCGGGGCGGTCGAGCGGGTCGACCGGCTCGCCGTCAGTCACGCTCGGCGGCAACCCCGGACGCTTCGCCGGCGGCGTCCGTAGTGACGAGGCGGTAGCCGATCCCGCGGACAGTCTGGAGGTGGATCGGCCGGTTCGGCTCGCGTTCCACCTTCTGGCGGAGCCGGCGCATCGTCACCCAGACGTAGGACGGATCGGCGTCCTCGGTTTCGGCCCAGCCTCGTGCGAGCAACGTGTCAGTGGTCACGGTCTGCCCGAGGTTGGCGGCGAGGGCGTAGAGGAGACGCGATTCGGTCGGCGTGAGCGCGACGGTTTCGCCCGACACGGTTGCCTCGCGGCGGTGCAGGTCGAGCGTGAGGTCCGGACCCAGGACCAGGCTCTGGCGAGGCACCTTGTCGCCGAGCCGTCGCAGGACCCGGTTGATCCGGGCGCGCAGCTCCGGGTAGTGATACGGCTTGGTGACGTAGTCCTCGGCGACCTCTT